>NZ_JBHSBY010000001.1:0-714 GCF_042650905.1 Pedobacter jamesrossensis
TATAATAGAGGCAAAAGAGGTTAGCTATACAGGAGAAGATAGTATTTGCTGGAGGTTATTGACCACTATTAATATAGAAAGTATTGAAATGGCAAAGACCTGTATTGAATAGCTGGCGATGGACGATAGAAGAAGTATTCAAAATCCTTAAGAAGGAGGGTTATAATATAGAGGCCTCTGAGCTAGAGTACGCCTCTTCGGTAAAAAAGCTTTCTATACTGATTATGGAGGTGGTGATCAAGCTGTTTCTGATGAGACTATCTTATGCAGAGCCTGAGCAGGAACTTTCAGCAGATTCCTGCTTTACAGAGCAGGAACAAGAGTTCCTTGACCACCAGATAGTGAGACTTGAAGGCAAAACCCAAAAGCAGAAAAACCCATATCAAGCGAAGGACTTAAAAAGGTATCTATGGGCGATAGTAAGATTAGGGGGATGGAAAGGTTACGAAAGCAAAAGGCACCCCGGAATAACAACCCTTTGGATAGGTATGAAATATTTTAAGGCATCAATCCAAGGATGGGATATCCATAGAGATGTGTCCACACGATAGGTTTTCATGAGAATGACGTAAGGAGTCGTCATGCTACCATTGACGTTTTTGTATAATGTTTGGGTATGTAAAATAAACTGTGTCAAATCTAAAGTAATGCTTCTCAAAAAAAATCTAGTTCAAATCTAATATCATTCTGTCAGGAAACCAAATGGCAAGTTTC
>NZ_JBHSBY010000002.1:0-6278 GCF_042650905.1 Pedobacter jamesrossensis
CAGAAACTTGCCATTTGGTTTCCTGACAGAATGATATTAGATTTGAACTAGATTTTTTTTGAGAAGCATTACTTTAGATTTGACACAGTTTATTTTACATACCCATATTTTTAAACCTAATCTTTAATCCTTGCTCTTTGTTCCTTACTCTTCTAGCTACAAATTTCCTCTTAATTCCTGTTCTCTTTCTAACGATTCGAATAATGCTTTGAAATTACCAGCACCAAAGCTTTGAGCACCTTTTCTTTGAATAATTTCGAAGAAAAGCGTTGGGCGATCTTCAACAGGTTTGGTGAAAATTTGTAATAAATAACCTTCTTCATCACAATCAACTAAAATGCCCAAACTTTCTAAAAGTGAAATTTCTTCATCAATTTTACCAACACGTTGCGGCATCATATCATAATAAGCTTCTGGCGGAGCGCTTAAAAACTCAACACCACGAGATTTGAGTTCTTTTACTGTAGTAACAATATCCTTGGTTGCTACTGCAATATGCTGAACGCCTTCGCCTTCGTAGTATTCTAAATATTCTTCAATTTGCGATTTCTTCTTGCCTTCTGCTGGTTCGTTTATCGGGAATTTTGAAAAACCATTGCCATTACTCATCACCTTGCTCATCAAAGCTGAGTATTCAGTGTTGATTTGTTTATCGTCAAAAGATAGAATATTTACAAAACCCATAACGTCTTCGTACCATTGTACAGCCTCATTCATACGGTTCCAGCCCACATTGCCAACACAATGGTCGATGTATAAAAGCCCGGCATCTGCAGGTTTATAATCGCTTTCCCAAACACGATAACCTGGCATAAAAGGTCCGCTATAGTTTTTACGCTCGATAAACATGTGAACCGTTTCGCCATAAGTGTAAATACCACTCATTTTAACTTCTCCGTGCTCATCTGTTATGGTCTTTGGTTCCATGTAAGATTTTGCCCCACGTTTTGTGGTTTCTTCAAATGCGCTGTAAGCATCGTCAACCCACAGTGCTAAAACTTTTACACCATCA
Source organism: Pedobacter jamesrossensis (assembly GCF_042650905.1). Lineage (NCBI taxonomy): Bacteria > Pseudomonadati > Bacteroidota > Sphingobacteriia > Sphingobacteriales > Sphingobacteriaceae > Pedobacter > Pedobacter jamesrossensis. The sequence goes on from NZ_JBHSBY010000002.1 coordinate 1,013, forward strand.
CCATGTTTTTTTACATGTTCAGAAATTGGATGGTCAGATTTTAAAGCTGTGGTTAAAATCAATCTGATTTTTCCTTGCTGTAAAACGTACGATGCTCTATCGCGTACGCCAGTTTCTGGTCCGGCATAAGCAAGAGATTGAAAACCAAATGCGGTTTTGTAGTAGTGAGCTGCTTGTTTAGCATTTCCTACATAAAATTCTATATAATCTGTTCCGTTAATTGGTAAAAAATCTTGGGCTTTAGCTATTTTCTCTGCGAATGTTTGTGTGCTCATAGTGTTGTAATATTTATCCCAATTGCTATCGGGAGTTGTAAGGTTTAAACGTTAAATCTTATTTAATCTTGAAAATCTTTAAATCCTGGTCTTATTCTACATTTTCCTGCCAGCTTTTATGGTAGTTTTCATCCTCTATATCCAATGCATCTTGTGTTAGCATTAAGGGTTTAAAAGGGTCTATCATTACGGCTAATTCATCTGTTTTTTCTTTACCGATAGATTTTTCTACCGTTCCGGGATGAGGTCCATGAGGAATTCCGCCTGGATGTAAAGTAATCTGTCCTTTTACCACGCTTTTACGGCTCATGAAATCTCCATCAACATAATATAAAACCTCATCGCTATCTACGTTACTGTGATTATAAGGCGCTGGAATAGAATCTGGATGGTAATCGTACTTACGAGGAACGAAAGAGCAAACTACAAAATTATGGCCTTCAAAAGTTTGATGAACTGGAGGCGGCTGATGCAGACGACCAGTTATTGGCTCAAAATCGTGAATAGAAAATGCATAAGGATAATGGTAGCCATCCCAGCCCACATAATCGAAAGGGTGCGTACCATAAGTGTAAGGATAAATTAATCCCTGTTTTTTTATCAGCACTTTGAAATCACCATATTCATCATGAGTTTTTAGGTTTTCGGGTAACCTCAAATCGCGTTCGCAGTAAGGCGAATATTCCATTAATTGCCCATATTGGTTTAAATACCTTTTTGGGGGTCTAAGCGGGCTAAAACTTTCTACGATGAACAAGCGGTTTTCTTCACTATCGAATTCCATTTGATAAATTGTACCTCTTGGAATAATCAGGTAATCGCCATAAGCAAATTTGATTTCTCCAAAACCAGTTTTCAACCTACCCGAACCTTCGTGTATAAAAATCATTTCATCAGCCTGGCTGTTTTTGTAGAAATAATCTGTCATCGATTTTCTTGGTGCAGCCAAAACGATATGTAAATCGCTGTTAACCAAAACTGGTTTACGGCTTTTTAAATAATCATCTTCAGGTTTAATTTTAAAACCAATTAAACTGGTGTGTTTAAGGTGTTTCTCGCGAGCAATTTTTGGCTCAACATTGTAAGGCTCACCTAAATGTTTTACGATAGTAGGTGGGTGGCAGTGGTAAACCAGCGAGTAAAGGCTAGAAAAACCTTCGGTTGATACCAATTCTTCTGCATACAAATTCCCATCAGGCTTGCGAAAAACCGTATGTCGTTTTGCAGGAATTTGCCCTAATTTATGATAAACAGGCATATTAATTATTTTTTGGTTAGGAAAAAATCTTATTAAATAAACAATTAAAACGGCAATGCGTTTTAATCAAAGGGAATTGTAAAAGAAATTACAAAGAATATTGAGCCATGATTAATTTAGATAGCATTTTATAGCGACGGGCAGCGATGGCGTCGTTCACTAAATTTATATGTAATGCTTTTAAAATCATGGTTTTGATGCTGCTAAAGTAAGCATTTTATTTAAAAGATGAAATTTTTAGATTTCAATAAATTTTAAATTTTTGTTTTAATTCTTGAGCTAATTATTAGCTTTACCACGTATTTAACCAAATCACATAATGAACCCGGCTTGATTAAAACAATTGTTTAAATCATCAAAGGCTCCATCTTACAACTAAAAATAAAATCTAAAGAAGATGAAATTAGTATCCTACAAAACCGAAGACAGAGAGCATCTTGGCGTTTACGTAAATGGCCACATCTATAACTTAAACAGTTGCGATAAGTTGATTCCTGATAATATGAACGAATTTTTGCAAGGCGGAGAAGTATTAATGGAAAGGGCAAAAAAGGTTGATGTACAAATTAAAGATGGTAGCCTGCAAGCTAAAGAAGAGATTTTCTACGAAATTTTAGCTCCAGTTCCTCATCCAACAAGCTGTAGAGATGGTTATGCTTTCCGGCAGCATGTTGCGGCTGCTCGTCGCAATCGTAAAGTAGATATGATTCCTCAATTTGATGAATACCCAATTTTTTATTTTACGAATCATAATGCAATACAAGGCACAGGAGAAATTGAATGCATGCCTGATCATTTTGAAAAACTCGATTTTGAATTAGAATTGGCCGTTGTTATTGGTAAAAAAGGTAGAAATATTAAAGCATCAGAAGCAGATGAATACATTGCTGGTTACATGGTAATGAACGACATGAGTGCAAGAACACTTCAAATGGAAGAAATGTTGTTAAACCTTGGGCCTGCAAAAGGAAAAGATTTTTCTACTGTAATTGGTCCTTGGTTGGTAACGCCAGATGAATTGGAACAATATAAAGTTGCGGCTAAAGATGGTCATACTGGTAATGCGTATAATCTTAAAATGACTTGTCGTGTTAATGGAATTGAGGTTTCTAGTGGTAATGCTGCAGATATGGACTGGACATTCGCCGAAATTATAGAGCGTTGCGCTTACGGTGTAGATATTCTTCCTGGCGATGTTATTGGATCGGGAACCGTTGGAACAGGTTGTTTTTTAGAGTTAAATGGAACAGGTTTATTAAACGACCCAAATTATAAAACACAATGGTTGCAACCGGGCGATGTGGTTGAGATGGAAATTACAGGGTTGGGCGCTTTAACAAATACAATTACAAAAGCCGATACTGATTTTTCGATTCTTAAATTAAAGAAGTAGTAAGTTTTATATAGTCTAATGTTTTAGAAGTTGTAAAGTTGAAATGTTTTAGGTTTATTAATTGTTTGGATATTAAATGAAATAGTGTGGCTAAAATTGAAAGATTTGAAGATATGGAGATTTGGCAAATTGCTAAACAAATAGCTGTCGAAGCTTACAGAGTTTCAGATGTAGAGCCAATACGTTCAGATTTTGGATTAAAAGATCAATTTCGTAGAGCAGCAATGTCTATGTCTGACAATGTTGCAGAAGGATTTGAGTATAATAATAATCCAGATTTTGTACGGTTTTTAATTTATGCAAAAGGTTCTTCAGGAGAATTTAGGAATAAGATAATTATTTTGAAAGAAGCATTAAAAATGAAAGAAAAAGATTATTCTTTTTTTATGAGAAATGTATAGAATTTTCATCAAAAACTAAACGTTTAATTGATTACTTAAGAGATTTTGAAAAGAAAAAGAAGCTTTTAAAAAGCGGTAAATAGAACTATCAGTATAAGAATTTTACACTTTAGAACATTTCAACTTTAAAACCTTTCAACACTTTAACCCTAAGAACTGTGCTGACACTAAAAACTGAAGATTTAACAGCTGTACAATTACAGGATTATTTGCAATATGCAATAGCACCACGTCCAATTTGTTTTGCATCCACAATTGATGCTGATGGAAATGTCAATTTAAGTCCGTTCAGTTTCTTTAATATGTTTAGCACGAAACCACCAATTTGTATTTTTTCTCCTGCCAGGCGAGTTCGTGATAATACAACAAAACATACATTAGAAAATGTTTTACAAGTTAAGGAATGTGTAATCAATATTGTGAATTACGATATGGTACAGCAAATGAGTTTAGCCAGTACAGAATATGCGAAAGGTATAAACGAGTTTGAGAAAGCCGGTTTTACGATGGTTAAGTCAGATATTGTAAAACCGCCAAGAGTTGCCGAAGCGCCGGTACAGTTTGAATGCGTAATTAACGAAGTTATTCCCCTAGGCGATACAAATGGTTCTGGTAATTTGATTTTGGCAGAAATTAAATTAATTCATATAAACGAAAATATATTAGACGATAAGGGCAAAATTGACCAGCAAAAAATAGATTTAGTTGCTAGATTGGGCGGAGATTGGTATTGCAGAGTTACAGCCGATAATCTTTTTAAAGTGACAAAACCACTAGCGAAATTGGGAATAGGTGTAGATAGTTTGCCTCAATCTGTTAGGTTTTCTAAAGTGCTTAATGGTAATGATTTAGGTATGCTTGGTAATGTAGAAAATTTGCCTTCTGATGAAGAAATTGATTTGGTAAATCTTTTACCAGAGGTGAAGGAAGTTTTAGATGCTACGATTGGCGATGCGACAAACCGGGAAAGAGAGTTGCATGAACTGGCTCAAGCTTTTTTACATCGGGGTGATGTGGAACTTGCTTTAAAAATTGTTTTACTGTAAATTTAGGTTTAAATCAATTAGTTATGCATACGATTGTAGCCATTGACCAATATATTGTAAACTCTGCCGAGTTTGCGATACCAATTTTAGAACATTTAAGAAATTTGGTACATTGTGCAGATGCGAGGATCGAAGAAAAAATTAAATGGAGTATGCCTTTTTTCGATTTTAAAGGTACGGTTTGTCACATGGCTGCATTTAAAAACCATTGCGCATTTGGCTTCTGGAAAGCTTCTTTAATGGATGATGAATTTAAAATATTTAAAGAACGTAACGAATCTATGGGCTGGCTTGGAAAAATAAAATCTTTTAAAGATTTGCCTAATGATGATGTGTTAATCGCTTACATACAGCAGGCTATTCAATTAAATGAAGATGGTATTAAATTGCCTTCAAAACCTAAACAGACAGGTAAAAAAGAAATAGAAGTTCCTAAATATTTTATTGATGCCTTACAGGAAGACCCAGCTGCTTTAGGTATTTTTCAAAATTTTAGCTATTCTAACAAAAAGGATTATGTGCTTTGGCTCGAAGAAGCTAAAACAGAAGCTACAAAACTAAAAAGATTGGAAACAGCTTTAATGTGGATTGGAGAAGGTAAAACCCGAATGTNCACAGGAAAAAGGATTATGTGCTTTGGCTCGAAGAAGCTAAAACAGAAGCTACAAAACTAAAAAGATTGGAAACAGCTTTAATGTGGATTGGAGAAGGTAAAACCCGAATGTGGAAATATAAAAAGTAGATTAAAGAATACTTACAATTTTCATAAATCTAGAACGATAATGCCCTTCAAAATTGGTAATGGTTACGCCGTGTGCTTTACCGGATGAAGCGTGGATAAATTTAATGCCGTCATCACCAATCGAATAAATAATACCAACATGCCCAATTCT
>NZ_JBHSBY010000003.1:0-20269 GCF_042650905.1 Pedobacter jamesrossensis
TATCGCTTTGTCCAAAAGTGATATGGTTAAAAGTTAGTGCTAAAGCCAGAACCAAACTGGTGCACTATGCCTCGGAATGTGGTGTACTTTGTTCGGAATAATCACAAGATAACTTGCCAATAATAGGGAAAAAACAAGTATCAGCGTGGCTGTTGTTTTTATCAACAATGTTGAATTATCATACAAACCTCTTTCAAGCATTTTTTCTGTCCTGTGATAGTGTATCATAGCCAAAATAATGGTTATCGAGCCAAGCACCACAAGCAGGACACCGATAACATATGAACGCTCTTCGGGTATTATTGATTTCGATGGACCCAATACCCCATTTATCTGGTTCAAAAAATTGGAAGATTTCTCAACTACAAATCCCAGTCCTATGATGCCAATAGCAGTACGGATCCATGCCAGAAATGTCCTTTCGTTGGCAAGATGATCTGCTGCAGATCCTTTTGTTATCTTTTTTCTTTTCATTTACAAATTACACACTGTAATGCCGTATAAATCAGGTTCTGTTATCTACGATAATCGGCAAAACGCATGCGAAGTTCAATTATCTGTATTTCAGTATTTTAATTCTTTTGATGAGATTTTCCTTGCTGACATATCGACTTTTTTATGGCTTAAGTGTGAGATATCAATAAAAAGGCGTGAGATTTTCATGTCTCGACCCATAGATCGGTTTTGACCAAAACATCCTTATATTAACCTTTTATGGTGAATTGCAGATTTTATGGCTTCGCTTAAGAATTGTAGCCTATATTTGTGCACTTCCCTACCACTTACAAGGGAAGTTTCTTCGAAATCACTAGTATTGTTATGAAAATTATAAGTTATACATTGCTGCTTGCTGCTTTGTTATTTAGCGCCCTAAATTCATTTTCCCAAAAATCTAAGCTGGTATCTGTTAAAGTTGAGTCTACAGACCTAGCGACGCAGACCTTGGTTGCGGTGGAGTGTTCGCAGTTTGAAAAGATGTTCACAACCACAACGGCCAGACATTCTATAACCAGCAGCTCTGATTTAGCGCTGCTTGAAGAAACTACAAAACACTTTATTCTTAGTAATGGAGAGGATAAAATAGATGTCCGGGGAACAGTCACCTTCAGATACAGACGAGTAGCCATAAAGTACTGTTTTGACCGCTACGGTTTATTTTATGGGAAAGGGCGTTATTTTAAAAACCAGTTGCTGTTGAATATTATATTAAAAAAGATTGATTTCGAGAAATAATCTATCCGATTAATGGATAACTGTTGAACGAGCCCACTATGCTCTCAGTTATCTTTCGGTAGGATATCCCTTGTGGGTCAGCATGATTTTGGAATAAAAAATCCCTGATCAAGAGTATAATTTCGGTTCAACTGTTGATTGTACACTATTTATCAAAATTTCAACACCTGTTTGAAAATGGCCTTTTGAGTCATTGTTTTTGATGAAGCCTGCTATTATGGATCCCGACTAGAAGCTAATTATATTATCTGGATTAGGGCAGGTGTTAACAGGTATTTCTGGATAATAAAAACACCTGACCAGCAGATTTTATCGAACATTGCTCAGGGAAGTGTAAAAGGCCCCTAGATAATTTAATTCATCTCATCTACCTTGATTTCGTTTATGTAGGGATTAATCTTGGAGGAATGTTATCGGGTATCTAAGAGCCTTATGGTTATTGATTTTCGAAAATAAAGGTAGCTGTATTGGTCGCTTTTAACCCGCTTACGCCACTGGAATTATAAGAAACCGTATATTTTTTTCCAGCTTCCAGGCGGTATGTTTTCAACAGGTCTACATTGGAGGTGATCGTATCTCTGGGGTTTACGACCAGATAGCTATCTGCTGATGGCGGCATAATCCTTTTTGCCATTGGCCCCTCGTAGGCAACTTCATTTCCATCTTCATCTTTAATATCCAGGTATTTGCTCATTAGAGGTTCAAAAGGTGTATGCCATTTACAGAAAGATCTGCCGTTGGAGTGGTTGTTGTGCACGACAAATTTCAGGTTGACCTTTTCTCCTTTATGGATAATACTTTTTGTAGTCATTACGATATAAAGGGAATCGCTCGGATTTTTTGATCCACTATCCGTATTTGAGTGGTGCACCTTTTGGCTGCAACCTATTAATGCAATTAGCGCAACAGGTATAATAATTTTTAGTTTCAACATGTAATTCATTGTTTTCAGCAGAAACGATAGCCAAAAAGTAAACGCTACAGCTCATTCTTAACCCGATGATTTTCAGGTGGTATAATTTATATCCACCAGATATTATCTTTAATATTTCGAGATTTAATGTTTATAGCTCTCCTCTTGGGGGATTTTTCGCTGTAGGGCAAGCATTAATTATTTATCCATTTTTGAAATGGGACTCTGCAAGGTAGTCTAGCTGGGAAAGATCGGGTTTATTACCATGTCTTAACAAAAATAAATTCGCTGTAAGGTGTTGCCAGATATGTTTCTTTCTCTCTGGAACCAGCCTGTTTTCCCTAGTAGCGCTAAATGTGTAATCAACTTTTTTGATGTTCACTTTTAAATAAGTTTTTACGGAACTGCTTTAAATTCTATTAAAAGTACTGTGATTGATATAATTTTATGCTTCGTATCTGTATAAGAATCAATCATTAAATAATAAGGAAAAGAGCTTATAAGTGTATAATTAGGTTTACATTATTTGTTAAATTGAATTTTTTATAATTTTGTTTTTTTATTTAATATGCTGATTATAAGTATTTTATTGTGTTTGTGTTTTTTTTAATATAGCCCTATTGGGCTATTGGTTTCGCTATCGTTTAAGTTGAACTTTACACTGTTTAGCAATAATAAAGCAAAAACATGTTTAAGAATAAAATTGCATTCTTTGTGATATGGCATTTACAAAGTTATAGGTAGTAGTAACGCATCTCAAATATGGAAATTAGAAGGAGAATAAAGAAGGAAAATAAAAAACGTATTTTGATTGTAGATAGTGACCTTAATATCCTAAAATTATTTAGTTTTATATTAGCCGCTGATTACAATTTAACCATAAAAAAAAGTGGGATTGAAGCATTGTCGTGGTTAACAGAAGGAAATGATCCAAGTTTAATAATATCGGGTTTAAGAACGCCTTACTTTGATGGAACTTCATTTATTAAAAATCTAAAAATTAGTGGCTTTTACAGAAACACACCTGTTATATTACTTTCTTGCACCGAGAGTTTAGAATCTATTGTGAGATCTCTTTCATTTAAGGTTGATAGCTATCTGGAAAAACCTTTTAATCCAATTGTTCTTAAATCGGAAATCGAACATCTGACAGCCTAATTTTTAATAGGCATCTCTTTAAGACAAATAACTGATTAAATATCGAAATATTAAATGACTACATCTGCAATTGAACGCTTTATAGTTAATACTAAAATTGTTTATTTTGGGCAACTTCTAAAAAAAATCATTTCTGACCAACTTGACAAAGCTCAGAAGAAAGTGTAAAGAATCGGATAACTATTATGTAGATAATTACTCAATATCTTTAGATTTTAAAATAATTCTAAAAACTTTTCCTTCACGAATTCAAAAGGAACAAGTTTAATTGTATATTTATACGTTTTTTGTTTCAATTCAAATTTATTAAAAAAATAAACCTCTATTAACACCCTATTATTAATGAAAACTATAAAAAAAATTACGCTTGGTTTCTTAGTATTTTTTAGCCTTAATGCTGCTGCTCAAGAAACAATTATTCCTGAAATAAAATATGCTGATTTAGACAAGTATATTGAATTAGCGAAGCAAAACTTTCCGAGAAAGAAAATGTACGACGCCATGAAAGAAAGTGGCAAAGTGGCCATTCCATTAGCAAACTTATCTTATCTTGATATGTTTACGGGTTCATATTTTTACAGACCTGAAGATAGATCAGTAATCAATCCTCTTAATCCATATACCGTAAATGGTTTCCAGTTCGGAATCAACGTTAGTTTAGGTAATCTTCTTGCAAAACCTTTTTTGGTAAAAAAAGCAAAACTTGAGTATAAAGTTTTAGAATATCAGGCTGAAGAATATAATCTTACAATAGCTAATGAAGTTAGAACAAGATATTACGATTACATTCAAACAATTACTTTATTGAAATTGAACACGCAGATGGCTCAGGAAAATAAAGGTGTTGCAGAAAGTTTAAGAAATAGATTTGAAAAAGGTGAAATTACTTTAGATGCCTACAATCAATCTAGAATAAATCAATTTAATTCGATGCAGGCAAAAATTCAAGCCGAAACTGTTTATTTAAAATCAAGAGATTTATTAGAACAAATTATTGGCTCCAAGTTATCTGATGTGAAGTAAGGAATAGCCTTTAAAACTTAAATATGGATATAAAATCATTCTTAAAACTGGTTAAGAAATATAAATGGGTGCTAATTTTAGTACCCATTATTGCTGTAATAATCACTTACTTTTTGGTTCAAAATTTGCCTAAGCAGTACAGCTCAGAAGTTCAAATTTCTACAGGTTTGCTAGACCCATCTAAAAAGGTAATTTCTAATGAAAATACCGATTTCTTTCAGATAAATCAGCAGTTTAGTAATATTATGGAGAAGTTTAAGATGAAAAAAATCATCAATATACTTTCATATAATTTAATATTACACGATTTAGAGCAACCCAAATCTGCTTTCAGAAAATATAGCGATAAAATAGACTCGTTAAATGCACAGCAAAAGCAAGAAGTAATTAATCTTTTTAGAGAGAAACTAGCAACAAAATCAGTATTAACTCTGGCTGATAACAATGGAAAATACAAATTGTATGACATTGTTGAATCTATGGGCTATGGTGAAACTGGGTTGAAAAAAGAAATTGACATTAGCCATTCAGATAATAGTGATTTTATTAATATTGAATACACTTCACCTAATCCTAATCTTTCTGCATATTTAGTAAACACATTAGCTTCAGAATTTATTGTTAATTACAGTTCTGATGTGAGCAATAATCAAAATAAATCAATTGGTTTATTAGATTCTGTGTTAAAGAAAAAAGAGATAGCGATGAACGCTAAGAATGGTTCATTATCTACATTTAAAAGAAATAAAGGTGTTTTAAACCTGAATGAGCAATCTGCAACGGTATATGCTCAAATTACCCAATATGAAGGGCAAAGAGCAGATGCTTTAAGACAGATTCAATCTACTCAAGGTGCCATTAATACTATTCAAAGTAAATTAAGTGGTAGCGACCCAAATATAAACGGTAGCAGCAGAGCTGATAACCGCGAGATTGTTAGTTTAAAGAGAGAAAGAGAAGCTGCAAATAATGCATTTATCGAAAATGGATTTAGAGCTTCAGATCAAAGGAAAGTAGATTCTTTAACCAGGATAATTCAATCTAAAAGCAATCAAAATTCTGATGAAAATGTTTATGATCCACGTACATCTAAACAAACTTTATCTGCCCAGAAAACACAATTAGAAATTGCGCAGCAAACGGCTAAAAGTAGTATAAGATCTATTGATAACGAACTTGCAAGTTTAAGAGCTAAATACAGTAGCATGGTTCCTTATGATGCTGATATTCAGAACTATGAAAGAGAAGCAGATTTAGCTACTAAAGAATACATGACTGCTCTTGACCAGTATACTCAATCTAGAAACAATCAGGCTATGGGTTTACGTCTGCAAATTGAGCAGGTTGGTTTACCGGGTAATCCAGAACCATCTAAAAAAGTACTTTATTTAGCAGGTTCTGGAATGGGTTCATTTTTTGTTTGCCTTGGTTACATCTTCTTCGTGTTTATGCTTGATCATAAGATTAAAAGCTCTTCACAGTTGGCACATGCAACAAAATCTAATACCGTTGGTGTTCTTAATAAAATTGATGGGAATGAAAGAAGTATAAGAGAAATTTGGAACGATAAAACAGGCAATACCAATTATGAAATTTACCGAGATATGCTAAGGTCTTTAAGGTTTGAAATAACCGAAAAGATGGATGCAGATAGCAGTAAAATTTTAGGTATAACAAGTTTATTGGCAGAAGAGGGCAAAACCTTTATTGCCTACAGCTTGGCTTATGCATTTGCAATGACGGGTAAAAAGGTCTTATTAATTGCAGATGAACTTCCTGTAGTAAAAGCAGAAAGTAAAGCGTTGGCAACAAGTCAGAACTTTCAAACTTTCCTGATTAAAAAGGAAATTCATACTGAAGATTTGATTACGATAATGAATAAAAGTACAGCTAGAGAATCTTTACTTGAAATGCAGAGCATTAAAAGTTTAAAAGCAGGTTTCGATGTACTTAGAGAAGAATTTGATATCATTATTGTTGATGTAAATAGCTTGCACGATATAAACATTGCAAAAGAATGGTTGCTGTTTACTGAAAAAAATATAGCCATATTCGAGTATGGAAAAGTTTTAGCTGATAATGATAAAGAATTTGTTGATTACATTAAAAAACTGCCAGGATTTTTAGGTTGGGTTCTAAATAAAACTATAATAACAGCTAATTAATTTGTTGTTTATACTGTTGTTTAGAAATTTTAAAGCTGTTCTTATTCGTATATGAGAAGTACCCTATTATTTACGCTTATTTTTTATTGTTTTACCTTTATAGTTCTGGGTAGGGAGCTTGGTGGCTTTCCTTTCGGTATTTTTATCGAGGTTTTTATTTTCTTGCTTACAGTAGGTGTTATTGTTAAAACGCCTAAAGAAGATTGGAATAACATAAACAATAGTTTTGTTTTTCTAATGCTTTTGTGGTTTGGAATAAGTGTTTTAGAAGTTGTAAACCCTGGTTCGAACACAATTGCCTGGGTAGCAGAAATTAGAACAACTGCTTTTTACCCGTTGTTTTTGGTAATTCTTGGCTTTTTAATATTTAAAACAAACCGATCACTCGATATATTCCTGATTCTGGTAATTGGAGTTTCTACATTAGGGTCACTTAATGGAATGAAGCAACTTTTTATTGGTTTATCGCCAGGAGAAACTGCCTTTGTTACCGCTAATGCAAGTACACATTTGCTTTGGGGTAGATTAAGAGTTTTTTCCTTCTATACGGGTGCAGGGCAGTTTGGTGCATCGCAAGCTCACATCGGATTAATGACGCTAATACTAGCATTAGGGCCCATTAAAACGAAGTGGAAGAAGATTTTGCTATTTGTTTGTGCAGGCTTAAATTTATATGGAATGCTTATCTCTGGTACACGAGGTGCATTATTTGCATTAGTAGCAGGTGTATTTTTAGCTATATTTTTAAGTAAAAATTATAAGGTTGTTATATTAGGTGGTTTTGTTGCTGTTTTTGCGCTTGGCATTCTAAAGTTTACCCATATTGGTGATGGAAATTATCAGATTTACAGGTTAAGAACAGCATTAAACCCCGAAGATCCTTCTTTAAATGTGAGGTTTATAACTCAAAGAAACTTAAAGGAATATATGGCTACAAGACCATTTGGAGGTGGCTTAGGTGTAATTGGTTACAATGGCGTTAACTATAACTCTGATAAATACCTTTCTACCGTTCAACCCGATAGTTACTTTGTTAAATTATGGGCGATGTATGGTGTTGTAGGTTTAACCATTTGGGTATCTATCATGATGTTTATTTTAGGTAAGTGTTGTGCTATTGTATGGAGATTGGAGGATCCACAGTTAAAAACAAAAATCATTGCCTTGACAGCTGGTTACGCAGGTGTGCTGATCTGTAGCTATGGTAACGAGGTTATAAATAATATGCCTACATCAATTGTTATTTACATTTCATGGGTATTTATTTTTATAAGCCCAAGGTTGGAGAAATTAGAAAGAAGTACATTATTAGATTAAAAATTATGCCATTAGAGATATTTGCATTACCTGCCATAGTTTGTTTCATTCTTGGAATAGTAAATGGATTAAATAAGGAAAACGACTAAGTTTTATTGTTATGAATATTATTTTATGTCTATAATTTCAAAAATAAAATCAAACCCAAAGTTAAAGCAAATGGCGTTGTCATTGCTTATTCCTAAAAATGATCATAAACCAAGATTATGGGTAAGGATTTTTCTAAATCCTTTTAAGCATAAAAGAGGTAAAAATTCGATTGTTAGATGGAAGACCAGGGTTGATGTTTTTCCTTTTAATAATTTTGAATTAGGTGCGAAATCTATAATAGAAGATTTTTCTACCATTAATAATGGTGTAGGCGATGTAATAATAGGTTCAAATACTATTATTGGATTAGGAAATGTAATTATTGGCCCAGTATCCATCGGAGATAATGTAATGTTTGCACAAAACATTGTAGTATCGGGTCTTAATCATGGATACGAAGATGTGAATATACCTCCTGCATTTCAGAAGGTAAATGTAAAACAAATTACAATTGCAGATGATGTTTGGATAGGTGCAAACAGCGTAATTACGGCTGGTGTAAATATTGGAAAACACAGTGTTATTGGTGGTGGTAGTGTCGTTACTAAAGATGTTCCACCTTACTGTATTGCAGTAGGTAATCCTGCAAAAATTGTGAAAAAATATAATGCAGAAACTTTGACTTGGGATAAGGTTTTATAAGAATAAAATTATGACAGAAAAAGTAACTCATTTTGATAATGTAACTTTACTCATTACACACTATAATAGAAGCCATTCTTTAGAAAGATTATTAGCCTCGTTTAGTAGTTACAACTGTACTTTTAACGAAATTTTAGTTTCTGATGATGGCAGTAAACCTGAACATATCGAGTATATCGAAAATCTTAAAAACAAATACGATTTCACTTTGCTTAAATCGCCTAAAAATAAGGGCTTAGGTAATAATTTAAATAAAGGGCAGGATGCTGTAAAAAGCCCTTATACACTTTATGTACAAGAAGATTTTGTACCGCTTCCTGGATTCGAAAAGCCTTTAAAGGATGGTTTAAATATTTTAGAAGAAGATCTCACTGCTGATTATGTTAGATTCTATTCGTATTTTAAACATCCTACAACTAAAACATTTAAAAATGGGTTTTCAGAAATGATATTTAACCCCTGGTTGCCAGATACGAATAAGTTTCATTTATATAGCGACCATCCACATGTAAGAAGAAGCTCTTTTTTGCAGAAATTTGGACGGTATAATGAAACTAAACACTCTGATAAAATAGAGTTTGATATGATGATTTCTTTTTTGAGGAATAAAGGCAAAGGCTATTTATTCAATGATTTTAAATCGGTTTTTGATCAGGTAAATAGTTCTGCTGAACCAAGCACGGTAAAGAGAGACTTTTGGAGAAATAGCGATAATGCTTTGGTTAAAGTTATGAGGTATCTTTACAGACAATATATCTTTAATTATAGTTACTTTTTGAAAAAGTATTAAATATGGATAATGACATTATTATAATTGGTCAGCAGCCTTGGGATACCGAAATTGGAAGTAATTGTAAAAACATTGCACTCGAACTTAGTAAAACAAACCGTGTTTTATATATCAATTCGCCTTTAGACCGTATTACTTTAATAAAAAATAAAAAAGAGCCCAAAATTCAAAGGCGAATAAATGTTATCAAACATAAAGAAGATGGGTTGGTAAACATTAAAGATAACCTCTGGAATTACTATCCTGATTGTATTGTTGAATCTATAAACTGGATAAGTTCTACTTCTATTTTTAGATTGTTAAATAAAAGGAATAATAAAAAGCTTTCGAAGTCAATCCAAAAAGCTATTGAAAGCCTTAAATTTAAAAATGTCGTATTATTTAATGATAATGAGATGTTTAAGGCATTTTATCTTCAAGATTACTTAAAGCCATTTATAAGTGTTTATTACTCCAGAGATTACATGATCGGAGTTGATTACTGGAAAAAGCATGGTGAAACGCTTGAACCGGAGTTAATTGCTAAAAGTGACTTATGTGTTGCAAATTCAGAATACCTTGCAGCATATTGTCGTAAGTACAATCCTAAATCATTTAATATAGGCCAAGGTTGCGATATAGAATCTTTTAAAAATGTAGGTACGGCCATACCTGAAGTTTTGAAAGATATTAAAACGAAAATTATCGGTTACGTTGGCGCTTTAAGTACATCGCGTTTAAATATTGAAATTATTCAACATATCGCAAACCAATATCCATATTATAACGTAGTTCTTGTTGGTCCGGAGGATGACTCGTTCATAAATAGTGAATTGCATAATATTAAAAACGTAATATTTATCGGACAACGGGAAGTAGATGAATTACCTTTATTTATAAATGCATTTGATATTTGTATTAATCCTCAAACCGTAAATGCCATAACTAGAGGGAATTACCCAAGAAAAATTGATGAATATTTAGCTTTAGGTAAGCCAGTTATTGCAACAAGAACAGAAACAATGGAGGTTTTTAAAGATTTTGTTTATCTAGCAGATACTAAAGAAGACTATGTTGCACTTATAGAAAAAGCTTTTATTGAGCATAATAAAGAACTCGAATCGGCGAGAAAGGAATTTGCCTTTAGCCATACTTGGGAGAATAGTGTAAAGACAATGACCATAGAAATAGATAAATTGATTAATAATAAGTAAGATTATAGGAAGATATGTACGTGTTGTTGATTTTATTTCATCTTTTAGAAGCAGTAGTAATTATTAATTTAATTTTCCCGGTATTTCTGTGGATTGTTCAACTTTTTGTGGCCAGGAAAGATAATAGTCAGATAAACGATTCGATTATCGAGCCTGATTATGCAATTATAGTAACCGCTTATCAGCAGGTTACGCTAATACCCGAGGTTGTGAAATCAATCTTAAACATTAATTACAATAATTACATTATTTATATCGTTGCTGATAATTGCGATGTTTCGACTTTAATTTTTAACGATGATAAGGTTGTAGTGTTAAGACCTGAAGAAGTTTTAGCCAGCAACGTAAAATCTCACTTTTACGCCATTAATAATTTCAAACGACCACATGAACGATTAACAATTATTGATAGTGATAATTTAGTTCATGCTGATTACTTAATAGAAATGAACAAAGTTTTTTCTTTAGGTTATCAAGCAGTTCAGGGTGTTAGAGCTGCTAAAAATTTAAATACTAATTATGCTTGCCTGGATGCGGCTAACGATATTTATTATAGATATGTGGATAAGAAATTGTTGACCGATGCTGGTTCTTCATCCTCTTTATCTGGATCGGGTATGGCTTTTACAACCAATATTTATGTTGAGTGTCTGAAAAATATTGATAGTAGCGGAGCTGGCTTTGACAAAATACTTCAATACGAAATCGTTATCAGAAAACTTAAGATTGCTTTTGCAAGTCAAGCAATTGTTTTAGATGAAAAGACATCAAAATCTGATCAACTGGTAAAACAACGTGCCAGATGGATCAATACTTGGTTTAAGTTTTTTAAATTAGGTTTAAGGATGACTTTTAGCAGCTTAATTAACTTTAACTGGAATCAGTTTTTGTTTGGTATTATGCTTTGCCGCCCACCATTATTTATTTTACTATTTCTTACAGTATTCTGTTTTGCAGTTAATGTTTTTCTTATACCTGAAATGGCAGTGTTGTTTACTATATTAGCAATCTGTTTTGTAGTAGTTTTTATGAAGTCGCTTTCTTATTTTAAGGCAGATAAGAAGATCTATAAATCGTTAATGGATATACCAAAGTTTATATATTTTCAAGTATTGGCGCTTATGAAAGCGAAAGCAGCTAATAAAATATCTGTTGCAACAGAACATTACGTAGAAGAAAAAACAATAAATAATTAGGTGGAAAGAAGGAATTTAAATTCTGATAAAATTCATCTCAAAAAATAAGAAAAAAAGAATGAGGCCAATTCAAATTCCTGCATCAATAAACAAGTACATTAAAAGCCATTTAACAAAAGAAGAAATGTGCAAAATGGCTGCAGATAGTTATAAAAATTTGTATAAAGGAGAACCAGATATTAGCGTAGTAATGCCTGCGTACAATGAAACAGAAAGTATTGTGCCCGCGTTAGCTTCTTTATGTGCCAACAAAACAAATAGGAAAGTAGAAATTGTAGTTTCAAATAACAACTCTAAAGATGATACCGAAGCGTTAGCAAAAGCGTGTGGTGTTGAAGTTGTTAGCGAGAGCAGACAAGGTATAGCATTTGCCCGAAATGCAGGTATGGCCGCTGCAAGAGGTAAATATATTTTAAATGCTGATGCGGATACCATTTATCCTGAAGATTGGATTGAGCTAATGGTTAAACCGTTGATCGAAAATGATGATGTTGCAATAACTTATGGCCGCTTCTCATTAATTCCGATCGGATCGACTGGCCGAGTAACCTATTTTTTCTATGAGCATATTGCCCAGCTTTCGAGATGGTATAATAAAAAGGTAAAAGATGAGGCGGTAAATGTTTACGGATTTAATTCTGCCTTTAGAAAAGAACATGGTTTGCAGGTTGAAGGATTTAATCATCCTCCGGGAACCATTGAAGATGGTTGGCTTGCACTTAAGTTAAGAAATAAAGGTTTTGGTAAACTTTTTTATGTTAATAATATTAAAGCTTTAGTTTGGACAACTGACAGAAGGATTCAGATTGATGGAGGCCTTTGGAAAGGAACTTTAAAAAGAGTTAAAAGAGTTTTGAATATCAGATAGATCGAAATCCTAGAAAATTGACACAGTTATAATGAATAGAAGAACCACCTTAAAAGGTATATTAGCTTTAAGTGTTGCTGGAGTATCTTCATTTTCAGCTTATAAATGGATATCCTTGAATAAGGAAGTCAATATCGCGGAACTACAGTCTTACAAAACACTCATCGATGAACTGGCAGAAACAATAATTCCATCTACTAACACACCTGGGGCGAAAGAAGCTGGAGTTAGTGGTTATATTGTTAATATTTTAACAAATTGTACTGGAAAACGAGAGCAAAATAAGTTTTTAAATGGTCTTCAGGATTTAGAAGCCTACACAAATGATTCTTTTGATAAGTCTTTTGTTCAATGCAATGCAAATGAAAGGACTAATATTTTAAAACATTTCGAGGAGAAAGGGACTTATTCTTTTCAAATTCTTAATAAAATAAATAATAAATTTTTAGGACAATCATTTTTCTCTAAGCTTAAGAGTTTAACTGTCGAGGGCTACTGTTTATCAGAATTAGGCGCAACAAAAGGTTTGGTTTATGATTATATACCACAAACTTTCGAAGCTTGTATTCCATTAAAAAACAACCAAAAATCTTGGGCAACGAAATAACATATGCAAAGTAATAATATTGAAAATCAAAATACTTATGATGCAATAGTTATTGGCTCAGGTATTAGTGGTGGCTGGGCAGCAATGGAGTTATGTAAAAAAGGACTCAAAACTTTGCTTCTTGAAAGAGGGAGAAATGTAGAACACATTACAGATTACCCAACCGCCAATTTAAATCCCTGGGATTTTAAAAACGGCTACAATAATACCAATGCCGATGCCGAAACAGATCCAATTCAAAGTCAGGCTTATTCTCCGGCAAATAAACACTTCTATGTTAGCGATAAAGATCAACCCTATATCCAAGAAAAACCATTTAATTGGTTTAGAGGCTACCAAGTAGGTGGTCGTTCTTTATTATGGGGAAGACAATGTTATCGCTTTAGCGATTTAGATTTCGAAGCCAATAAAAAAGATGGTAATGGTGTCGATTGGCCAATTCGATATAAAGATATTAAGTCCTGGTATGATTACGTGGAGTCGTTTATAGGCGTAAGCGGACAGAATGAAGAACTTCCTCAATTACCTGATGGTAAATTTTTACCACCTATGGAGCTTAATTGCGTTGAGCAGTATTTAAGAAAATCAATAAAAGATAACGATAAAAGAACTTTAACGATTGCCCGTGTTGCAAATTTAACACGAGGATGGGATAATAGAGGACCTTGTCAAAATCGTAATTTATGTTCTAGAGGCTGTCCATTTGGTGGTTATTTTAGTAGTAATAGTTCAACCATTCCTGCTGCTAAAATTACAGGAAATTTAACCCTAAGGCCTTTTTCTATTGTTTCTGAAATTATATATAATGAACAAACTCAAAAAGCTAAAGGGGTTAAGGTTATTGATGCGAATACCAATGAGCATATCGAATTCTACTCTAAAATAATCTTTATAAACGCATCTACTGTAGCCACAAGTTTGCTATTACTCAACTCAAAATCGAAGCGCTTTCCTAATGGCTTCGGGAACGATAGCGGACAAGTAGGTCATAATTTAATGGATCATCATTCATCTGCTGGTGCTTATGGAGTTTATGATGGATTAAAGGATAAATATTACAAAGGCAGGAGACCGTGTGGCTTTTTAATACCGAGATACCGAAATTTAGATAAAGATGAAAATTTAGGTTTTACCAGAGGTTACAACATTCAAGGGCATGGAGAAAGACAAGAATGGATGGATAGGATGGGAGCTCCAGGATTTGGTAAAGAATTTAAGAATGCACTAACAACACCTGGCCCATGGACAGTTTGGATGGCTGGTTGGGGAGAATGTTTACCATATTATGAAAATCAGATAACTTTGGATGAAACCCAGAAAGATAAATGGGGAATGCCATTGGTTAAGATTGATTTTTCATTCAAAGAGAATGAGAATAAGATGATGGATGATATAAAGGGAACTTGTGAAAAAATGCTTGTGGATTCTGGTTTCTCTAATGTACAGGCATTTAATTATTCGAAGCCAGGCGGTTCAACAATCCACGAAATGGGAACAGCAAGAATGGGTTTAGATCCTAAAACATCTGTTTTAAATGGATTTAATCAAATGCATGCCGTTAAAAATGTTTTTATAACTGATGGAAGTTGTATGACTTCTTCAGCTTGTCAAAACCCATCTCTAACCTATATGGCCCTTACTGCAAGAGCTTGCGATTATGCTTTTAAACAACTAATGGCTGGTGCTATTTAGTTTATTGAGTAAAATTATTAATAGATACAATAAAAAAACCTTTCAATGTCCAACCTTTTTAAGAAAATAATTGCAATATATAAAAACGTACATTTTCAATCCTTATTTGGAAATGGTGTTATGGCTGTTATTGGATTGGTTAGTTTAGGTATTTTGTACAGAACACTTTCTTTAACTGATGTTGGTATTTACATATTCGTTTTAACCATAAATGGATTAATGGATACCTTAAGAGGTGGTTTTTTAACGATTACATTTATCAAATTTTACTCTGGCACTGTAGGTAAAAGAGCAGAGGAAGTAGCCGGTGCAGCATGGTTCTTAGGCTTGGCGATAACGGCCTTGGCTGTTGTTATTAATATACCTACGTATTTTCTCGCTAATTACTTTACTGATGCAAGTGCTGTCATATCACTTAAATATTTCTCTATAATACCTGTTATCACCTTACCATCATTTATGGCGAATTGTGTTGTTCAATCTTATAAAAGATTTGATAGGTTGTTGGTTTTAAGAGTTCTAAATCAAGGTTCGTTTGCTGTAGCAGTTTTGGTTCTTGCCTTGCTACACAAAGTAACCCTTAATTCTGTTTTATTAACATTCGTAGGCTCCAACCTGTTATCCAGTGTTTGTGTTTTAATTTTTAGATGGACAAAAGTACTTTCTATTAAATATGCGAATA
Organism: Pedobacter jamesrossensis; assembly: GCF_042650905.1. Lineage (NCBI taxonomy): Bacteria > Pseudomonadati > Bacteroidota > Sphingobacteriia > Sphingobacteriales > Sphingobacteriaceae > Pedobacter > Pedobacter jamesrossensis. Next base: position 15,570 of record NZ_JBHSBY010000003.1, read on the forward strand.
AAGAAACAATCCTAGAACTTTTTCACTTTGGGAAATATGCAATGGGTACTAATATCAGTTCTAGTCTATTTGGCTTAACTAGTACATTTATAGTTAATTTCCTAATAGGTCCTGCTGCTTTGGCAACATGTAATTTAAGTAGCAAGTTTTTGCAAATTATCGAAATCCCACTGTTAAGTTTTGCCGCGAGCGGAATGCCTATATTATCTGCTCAGTATAATAATGGCGAAAAACCTGAATTAATGTATACCTTAAAAAAACTTGTAGGTATGCTAAGCGTTGCATTGGTACCTATTGCAGTATTCGTACTTATTTTTGCTGAACCTTTAATTCACGTAATGGGAGGAAAAGAATATGTTTCGACTGAAGCACCTAACTTATTGCGAATAATGATAGTATGTTCACTTCTATGGCCAGCCGATCGTTTTTTTGCTTTAGCTTTAGATGTTATTCATTTACCTAAAATCAATTTCTATAAAATTTGGGTTATGTTAATCGTAAATGTTATCGCTATTGCTATTGGTTTAGCATTATATAAATCAGTTTACTCGATAACTGTAGCAATGGTGTTTCCAACAATAGTGGCAATCGTTATGGCTTATCGACCATTAAATAATTTCTCTAAATTTAGTTTCTGGAGTGTTTATGTAATTGGTTACAAAGAATCCCTGCTATTTATTAAAGAGTTCAGTAGATCCTTATTTAACAAAGCTTAATAATATATTATTTTAAAGATTAAAGTTTTATGAAGAACAAAGTAAAATATCTAATTATTATAGTTGGCTGTATTTTGTTAGGTATTTTGGCAGATCGGAATAAAGAGTATTTAATTAATGCTCAGTTTATTAGAACCTATCTACACTTCCGAAAAGAAATTCCAAATAAAGAAGAAATTGTAAAATCAGATAAAGTGATGATTTTTTTAGCCTTCGGTCAATCGAATGCTGGTAATTATGGAAATGGGAGTTATGTTTCTAAAAATGAAGTGTATAATTATTATAAAGGAAAACTTTATCATGCGAAAGAACCTCTTTTAGGTCCGGATGGTGGAGGTAGTAGTGTTTGGACCAGAGTTGGAGATATGCTGATAGATAGTGGGCTTTACAAAAAGGTAATCATAGTCCCATGCGCTATCGGTGGTACATCTGTTAAATGCTGGTCAGAAGGAGAATGTAAAGAAAAATTACTTTCAACATTGGATTACCTTCAAAAAGATAATATAAAATTAACACATATATTTTGGGATCAGGGAGAGACTGATAATGTTGATAATACAACAACTCCTGAATATAAAGCAAGATTAAGCGCTGTTATCAAAATGGTAAGGGATAGAAAGTTCAATGCACCTTTTTACATCTCCATTTCAAGTTATTTTCCATATAACAATAACAATTTAAACGGCATTGATAAAGATATAACCAATGCACAAAACGAACTTATAGCCGAAGGTCCAAATATTAAAAGAGGGCCCAATACAGATTCATTAAATTTAGCTTATTACAGAGCTGATGCCGTTCATTTTACGGAAAAAGGCTTGGATCAACTAGCGCTTAAGTGGTTTCAAAGTATAAAAAAGAGCGAAAACTAACATAATTTTATGTTTTCTATACAGCGTATTATTATTTGTGTTATTTTTATTTTCTCTAATTTTTTAAGCAAAATTACGCTCTCTCTAATATTCCATAAAAAGTGCTTTCACTAATGTGGAGAGATATTAAATTACTTTTTTAAAATGAAAAAAAACAACATCTCCATTGTCGTTGCCAGCGATAATCATTATGCAATATTAATTGGTGCTTTAGTTAAATCTATTGAACTTAATCACTTAACTGAGGAGCTTGTAGATTTTTATATAATTGATGATGGAATCTCAAGCCAGAACAAACGTAAAATAGAAGAATCAGTTAATCCCAATAAAATAACAGTGAAATGGTTTGAAAAGAAAACCATCATACCTGAAGGGGTTAGTATTCCAGTTGATAAATCGGCATTTCCATTAACAACCTATCTAAGACTTTTTGCTCCATATGCATTACCTGCTGATGTAGAACGAATGATTTATCTGGATGTTGATACGGTTGTATTAAAAGATATTTCTCTTCTTTGGAATACGGATTTAAACGGACATACCATTGGCGCTGTAATAGATGTGGGAAAAACTGTAGACTGCGCCTGGGGAGGAATACCTAACTATAAGGATTTTGGATTAACTGCTGATACGAAGTATTTTAATGCTGGTATAATGCTTATAGATGTTATCAAATGGAGAGAACAAGAGATATCAAAAAAGGTAATTGATACACTTAGAACTTATGCCGAACATGTTGTATTAGTAGATCAGTATGGACTTAATGTTGTGTTTGCCAATAAATGGGAAGAATTGAATCCAAAATGGAATTGGTTTGCTACATTTTATGATGAAGACCCTTACATCATTCATTATTTGGATATTAAGCCTACATTTAAAACTTACAGATCTCAAGAGAAGTTTAAAATTATCTTTTTTGAATATTTAAATCAAACCAAATGGGCAGGATTTAAACCAGTAAGCGGAAAATATAGAGTATTTAGAAAGGTTTCCAATAAGATTAAAAAGCAAATTATGAATTTCTTTCAAAAGGATTAGATATAAATTCATTTTAAAAACAAAAAAGGAGGCTGTCTCAAAATAAATGAGGCAGCTTTTTTTGTGTTTAAATAAATCTGGAGTGTTATCTGTCTGTTGCTGGCTAGAATATTTTATTTAACCATTGNTTATAAAAGACTTGAAAGCGGTACTTTTCGCCGTCCCACCAAAAATGGTGATCTTATATCCTGGAGCGATCTTGTTCTGATGGTTGAAGGTATACACGTGGTGAGGAGTATAACCAAAAAACGGTATTCATTAGTATAAAAACACACTTTTTACTTGCCCAAGCCATGGCTTTTTTGTATTTTTATGGTATGGAAACGGCACTGGAAAACCTCTCAAAAAAAGGAGGCTGTCTCAAAATAAATGAGGCAGCTTTTTTTGTGTTTAAATAAATCTGGAGTGTTATCTGTCTGTTGCTGGCTAGAATATTTTATTTAACCATTGNGAAAAAACGGTATTCATTAGTATAAAAACACACTTTTTACTTGCCCAAGCCATGGCTTTTTTGTATTTTTATGGTATGGAAACGGCACTGGAAAACCTCTCAAAAGAAGATCTTTTAAAGATCATTTCCGGCAATCGCCAAACAATTTCCGGCCATCTCCAGGAGATAGATCACCTAAAAGAACAGATTGCTATGTACAAGCGTATGCAGTTTGGGCAGAAGCGTGAACGCTTCCAGGGAGATCCTAACCAGGCCATGCTTCCCTTTGGCGCAGAGCTTCAGGTTCTTGAGGTACAACAAGAAGAGGTTAAGCAAAAGATTGAATATGTACGCAAGCGCCCAAACCACCACGGACGCGCAAAACTGCCATCACACCTCCCTGTAGAAGAAATTGAGATACACCCGGAAGGTGATCTTACTGCAATGGTGTGCATTGGAAAAGAGATTACCGAGGAACTGGAATGTGAGCCCNTAAAAGCAGCAAAAGCAATCCCTTTTAGGCTGCTTTTCTTCTAACATTTTGTGCGATTGCCAATAATCCCCATTCTATTGCCACTTTTTCCTTGCCGCGGAGCATGAAGCGGCGGAACCCATGGTTCTGTTTAATATTTCCGAAGACTGGTTCAACATCATGACACCTTTGCTTTCGTTTCTCAATTCCCTTCTCACTGTTTAGTAGCTGATATGCCTTTGCTTTATGTCTCCTTAAATTCTCGTTAATCTCTATAATCCTATTCCCCTGGGATTTGTGGCAGGCACCATTGAGTGGGCAGGTAGCGCAATTCTTTGCCTGATACCTTTTGCTGGTCTGCTCAAACCCGGTACTTGTTTGCCGCTTGCTATCGCNCCAGGTGCAGGCCTATTGGCGTCAATACTTACCGACAAGTACATGGACCACCTCCCGCTCTACCGGCAGAAACAACGCTTTGCCAGGGAAGATATTCAAATCGCCGCTTCCACAATAGAGGGCTGGACAAGGCAATCACTCGAAAAGCTGGAACCACTCTACCATCAGCTCGTTTTCGATATCAAAACAAAAGGCTACCTGCAAGTAGACGAAACCCCAATAAGGGTAATGGATAGTGATAAAAAGGGGGCTTGCCACCAGGGGTATTATTGGGTATATCATTCTCCCTTGGATGGTACGGTGCTCTTTGATTACAGTCCTACCCGCGGGAGCAGTGCGCCCTTACCAATCCTAAGCAATTTCAAGGGCTATCTGCAGACAGATGGGTATGTGGTTTATCAGAAATATGCGCGCAGCAAAGATATCACACACCTTGCCTGTTGGGCGCATTCTCGCCGTGAATTCGAAAGAGCCCTGGATAATGATAGGCCGAGAGCCGAAAAGGCTTTGCTCATGATCCAAAAGCTATATGCAGTGGAGCGAAAGATTAGGGAAAATGGTATGACTGCTAATGCAGCCAAAGATCTACGCCTGGAAGAATCATTGCCAATAATAAATGAGCTTGGTAAATGGATCTTTGAGGAAATAAAGACAACCCTACCAAAAAGCCAGATCGGGAAGGCAATGGCCTATGCCTATGCAAGATGGGACGCACTAAGCACATACCTATATGACGGAGCCCTTCAGATTGATAATAATCTTTGTGAAAATGCCCT
>NZ_JBHSBY010000004.1:0-145001 GCF_042650905.1 Pedobacter jamesrossensis
TAAACAATGAAATTTTAAACAAAACACTCATATTAAATGATGAGCAAAAATACCTGAGTCAATTATTTGATTTCTAAAATTGGGTGTCCCAGCGCGGAAGACAGGTGAATAAAGGATTCTCCGTAGTTTTGCCTAAAATATTTCCAATTCATTTCAAAATTTCGAAATATGAATGTTATACTATCGATTGGAATTATTTTAACTTTTTTGCCTAAATTATTCTGAAATTTTATTCGTGAAAGATATTCAGATTGGTCTATAATATACTTAATCTCGAATAGAGTAAAAGAAGTACTATCTCTTAAAAAATGAGATAAATTATTAAATGTAATAGGCTTATCTACCAATACTATTTTTTCATCTTGATGTTTCCAGAATTGAAAATCAGTAAGTAAATCTTGTGCAAGCTTTGTGTAAGCGGGATTTTCTGTATAAAATATTGGGTTGGCAGTTATGGGAGCTTTTGAATACTTTTTTTGCGGTTTGCAACTTAATAGTAACAACAAAATTAATAGGGGTATAACGCTCTTCATCTTTATTCTAAAAGATGATTTTATGTTACTCTTTCCATAATTGAAAAAAAAATTAATCAACAGAAACTGTTAATCCTTCTTGTTGCAAAATTTTACGGTAAACTTCCATCTCCGTAAAGGAGCCTTCTAAAACAGGGCATTTTCCATCATTATGCACTTTCCAGGCAATTTTTTCTGCCTGAGATTCGTTATAATCCAAGTATTTCATCATGCAATAAATTACATGGTCGAAAGTATTTATATCATCATTCCACAAAATAAGGCGATGTACGGTTTTTAATGAAGTTAGAATTTCTTCGAGCGTAAAGGTCTCTTCTTTGGTTTCTGTAGACATGGTGCAAAAATAAACATTAGTATCAAGTATTTAGTATCAAGTATCAAGATTTGTGCATTTTAGTATAAATGAAACGATGCATCTTCCATCCCTTTTAATACATTTGTTAACCAAATAATACGAGCATGCATCAATCAAAAATTGCAGGAATAGGCTACTATGTTCCTAAAAATGTATATACCAATAATGATTTAAGTCGTTTCATGGATACCAACGATGAATGGATTCAGGAACGTACAGGAATTAAAGAACGTCGTTTTGCAGATAGAAATGAAGAAACTACAACTACAATGGGTATTGAGGCATCTAAAATTGCCATCGAACGTGCCGGAATTACAGCAAGAGATATAGATTTTATTGTTTTTGCAACACTTAGTCCTGATTACTATTTCCCAGGATGTGGTGTTTTATTGCAAAGAGAAATGGGCATGGGCGAAATTGGTGCTTTAGATATTCGCAATCAATGTTCAGGCTTTGTTTATGCACTTTCGGTAGCCGACCAGTTTGTAAAAACAGGTATGTACAAAAATGTTTTAGTTGTTGGTAGCGAGAAACATTCTTTTGCTATGGATTTTGAAACCCGAAGCAGAAATGTATCTGTAATTTTTGGTGATGGGGCAGGAGCTGTTGTTTTACAGCCTACCGATGAGAAAGGTAAAGGAATTTTAAGTACGCATTTGCACAGCGATGGAGCAGATGCTGAAATTTTAGCGATGTATTATCCAGGTTCTCATGCCAATAAATGGATGAAGGATAAACCAGCTTTTCCAGATCAGGAATTGGGCGGATTATTTATGACACCCGAGATTTTAGAAAGTGGTGCAGCTTTACCTTATATGGATGGACCATCGGTTTTTAAAAAGGCAGTGGTTAAATTTCCAGAGGTAATTAAAGAAGCTCTAGCGGCTAATAATTTAACAGAGAAAGATATTGATATGCTGGTGCCACATCAGGCAAACTTGCGAATTAGCCAATACGTTCAAAATTTATTAGGCTTAAGTGATGACCAGGTTTTTAACAATATCCAAAAATACGGTAACACAACTGCAGCATCAGTGCCTATTGCTTTATGCGAGGCTTGGGAAGCAGGAAAAATAAAGGATGGGGATTTAGTTTGTTTGGCCGCTTTTGGCTCAGGTTTTACGTGGGCAAGTGCGTTAATTAGATGGTAATTTCACTTTCTGTAACTAAATTTTGACATTTCGTGTAAAATTACTGGAATTCAGTTAATTAATTCTTAGTTTTATTTGCTTCTAAAGAGATTTTATGGCAATAGAGATTTACTCTGGAAATTTCGGGACAAAAGAATTAAATCATTTACTAAAAAGAACACTTTTTGGTGCAAAAAGAAGTGAAGTAAACTCGCTTGTTGGTCAATCTGTATCTCAGGTAGTCGATTTGCTCTTAAAAGATTTGCCAATACCAAATCCGCCAATTAATAATTACAACGATACGGGTTATACAGATGCAAATGTACCTGCTGGACAAACCTGGGTAAATGCGCTTTATACGGATGGAACAGCCAATAGTCGCCGGGTATCTTCGTTTAAATCTTGGTGGGTAACTCAAATGCTTAATCAACCTGTTTCTTTACGAGAAAAAATGACGCTCTTTTGGCATAATCATTTTTCTACTGAGGCTGATACCGTTGATGATGCCCGTTACATTTATAAGCATAACAATTTACTTAGAAGCCTTGCTTTTGGCAATTTTAAAACCTTAACCAAGCAGGTTACTATCGACCCCGCAATGATTCGCTACCTTAACGGTTATGCAAGTACAAAAACAGCTCCCGATGAAAATTATGCAAGGGAATTACAGGAGCTTTTTACTTTAGGAAAAGGGCCAGATTCTAAATACACCGAAGCAGATGTAAAAGCTGCTGCTCGTTTATTAACTGGTTATACGCTCGATGGAGTAAACATCACATCAGTTTTTAATACTTCCAGACATGATATAACTGATAAACAGTTCTCCTCGTTTTATGGGAATAAGTTAATAAAGGGTAGAACAGGTACAGATGGGGCAAAAGAAGTTGACGATTTGCTGGATATGATTTTTGCACAAACAGAAGTAAGCAAATACATTTGCCGTAGGTTATATCGCTTTTTCGTTTATTATGATATTAACGTTGATATTGAATCAAATGTAATTACACCGTTAGCCGAAATCTTTAGAAATGCCAATTACGAAATAAAACCAGTTTTGAAGGCATTATTTACAAGTAGCCATTTCTTTTTGCCTCAAAACCGTTCCTGTAACATAAAAGGCCCAGTAGATTTTGTAGTTGGCCTTGCCCGAGAATTCGAAATCGTTTTCCCTGATGCGAGTGATTATGTAAACGTATATTATATGAGCGATTATTTGCGTAGCACAGCTTCTAACTTGCAGCAGAACCTTGGCGATCCGCCTAATGTTTCGGGTTGGCCTGCTTATTATCAGGCGCCGCAGTTTTACGAGCTTTGGGTAAATTCTGATACTTTGCCAAAACGCAATGTATTTACAGATCGATTTATTAGCAGTGGTTACACCCGAAATAGTAAAAAAATAGTTATCGATCCAATTGCATACACATCTAAATTTAGTAAACCAGAAGACCCAAATATAGTTGTGGATGAATCATTAGCACATCTTTATACAATAGATGTAAGTGCGGATGTAAAGAAATTTTTGAAAAGTATTTTGCTGAGTAATCAGGTTAATGATGCTTACTGGACAACCGCCTGGCAAGATTACAAAGCTGCACCAACCACAGCAAAAACGGCTATTGTACAAACCCGTTTGCAAGAGTTTTATAAATATATTATGAACCTTGAAGAATACCAGCTATCATGAAAAGAAGGGAATTTTTAACCAAAGCAATGCCGGCAGGAGTGGTTCTTCCATCTTTAATTGGAGGATTTTCCCTTAAGGCTTTTGGTGCTTCCAGTTTGCTTTCGGCGATTACGGCTGCCAATCAGGAAACAGATCATGTTTTGGTTATTATTCAGCTAAATGGTGGAAACGATGGTTTAAATATGATTCTTCCATTGGATCAGTATGATAATCTTACCTTGGCTCGCCCGAATATTATACTTCCTAAAAATAAAATTATAAAACTTACTGGTTATAATACTGGTATTCATCCATCAATGTCGGGTTTGGCGGGTTTATATGATGATGGTAAAGTACAGGTCATCCAATCTGTTGGGTATCCGCAACCTAACTTTAGTCATTTTAGAGCTACCGATATTTGGCTTTCTGCTTCTGATTCTGACCAAACCATTGAGAGCGGCTGGGCTGGGCGATATTTAGGTCAGGAATACACTAATTTTCCAATAGGTTATCCAAATACCGTAATGCCCGATCCTTTGGCTATTCAAATTGGTTCATTTATTTCACCCGCTTTTCAGGGCCCATCTGTAAATATGGGCATGGCAATATCCGATCCGGTTGACTTTTATAATCTCATAAACGGAATCCAATCGCCTGCACCAAATAGTAACGCAGGAAAAGAATTAACATACATCAGGCAGGTTTCTCAGCAAACTCAGCAATATGCTTCAGTAATAAAAACTGCTGCAGGTAAAGTAACCAAACAAGGTGTTTATCCTACTAATAACTCTTTAGCCGATCAGCTAAAAGTTGTTGCCAGATTAGTTGCGGGTGGATTAAAAACCCGCCTTTATATGGTAAATATCGGTTCTTTCGATACACATGCCGCTCAGGTAAATACGGGTGCTACCGAAACCGGAACTCATGCAGTTTTACTACAAAGAGTTAGCGATGCGATTAAAGCCTTTATGGATGATTTGAAAGGTTTGGGCGCATCGAAAAGGGTTGCCGGAATGACTTTTTCTGAATTTGGGAGGCGGATAAAATCTAATGCCAGTAATGGAACTGACCACGGCGCAGCCGCACCTTTAATTGTTTTTGGTGATGCGATACAGGGAGGTGTTCTTGGTAAAAATCCAACAATTTCTGCTTCAACTTCTGTAAATGATAATATCCCGATGCAATATGATTTTAGGTCGGTTTATGCTACTTTATTAGAGAAATGGTTTTGTGTTGATAAGGCAACATTATCTGGTGTAATGCTTAAAGATTTTCAATCTTTACCACTTATCCAGGCAAATACAAACTGCATGTCTACCAGTTTAGCGCAGGCAAATCATTTAAGTGGCGAAAGTTTAATTTCAAATTATCCAAATCCTTTTACTTCCTCTACCACTATAAAATACTCATCGAGAGGGGGGCATGTTTTAATTCAGGTTTTCAATACAATGGGCAAGCTAATGTCTACTGTAGTTGATGGTGTTAAAGATGAAGGCACTTACAACATAAATTTCGAAAACCAACATTTTGCGCCTGGTGTTTACTACGCTCGTCTCCAAAATGGCGAATTGCAGCAAGTTCGTAACATGCTCATCGTAGCCTAAACTAAAAATCGGTACCTTTGGTTAAATTAATTTCCTGAATTCTTCAGGTGGCATTTTCAATATCAAATAGAAAAAATGAAATTTAAGCTGGGTGATTTTGTGCGTTTTGTTGATGAAAAACGTGAGGGATATGTAACTAAAGTTATTGATGCACAAACTTTGGGCGTTACGGATGAAGACGGTTTTGAAATTCCGGTTGCTGTAAGTAATCTAACTTCGGTACATGGGCATGGTATTGTTGCCGAAGAAATCGATGTAGCAAAGCCAATTCATGTTAATGTGCCAAGCATTAGTAAAATAGAAAACGGAATTTATGTTGCTGTTGCTACTGATGATAAAGCAGGGAATGTTGTTCATTTTCACTTGCAAAATCAATCTGCAAATGTGCTTTTGGTTAGCTTGACAAGCGAGCGTAAGGAAAAATATACGGGTTCATTTTATGGTGTTTTAGAAGCTTATCAATCTAAATTAGTTTATTCTGCTTCACTTGCCGATTTAGATATTTGGCCTGAATTTACTTTCCAGATTTTGTTATTCAGCAAAGCTGATGTAAAGCCGGCAGAACCTTTGGTAATTAAAAAGAAATTTAGAGCCAAGGATTTTTCTACTGAGCAGAAAGAATTACCGCAGTTAAAAAATAAAGGCTGGTTGATCCGGTTGGATGAATTGCCAATGGTTGCTATAGATGCGCAGAAATTAAAAGAAAGCTTTTTTAAATCGCCAGCAGAAAAGAAAACTGTTGCTGCGCCAGCAAAAGAAATTGATTTACATATCGAAAAGTTAAGAGACGACCATCACTTTTTAGAAGCCGATGAAATGCTACAAATTCAATTATCGCATTTTCAAAATGCTTTAGATGCTGCTATTGTTCATCATTTCGATAAAATGATTTTTATTCACGGTTCAGGTAACGGAACTTTAAGAGATAAAATTCATAAACTAATTAGCAAAAATCCTCACATTAAAACATACATGGATGCGAGGAAAGAAAAGTTTGGTTATGGGGCAACTGAGGTCGTTTTTAAGTAGCCTAATCCCTAAAGGGGGAATTAAAAATCGCTGGGCAGATTGAAAAGTATAGATACTTTAGGAAATAGTTCTCGATAAAATAATTAAAGTAGTCTTTCGCAATACGGATTTTAAATTTGGTCTTTAGAAGGACAAAAGCCTCCTTTAGGGAGTTGGGGGCAATAATTCTAAAGCCACAACAATAGCATTATTACTAAGTGCTTTGAGTTCTACACTTTCTGTTTGCAAAAGTGCTAAGCCATCTCTTGCATGCATTAGTCTACCTTCAATTTCAAAGGTGCCATCTATAATAAAAGTATAAAAGCTGTTTGCAGAATTTTCCATTTTGTAAACAGCTTCGTTTCTTTCTGCAAAAATACCGACGCTTAGTTTAAAAGGAAGTTTGCCATCGTTTATAATTTCAATAAGCTGATTTGGATTTTTCTCAAAGTCGAAATCAATTAAAGTATTCTTGCTGAAAAAATAATCATCGTTTTTTATTCCAATTTGGATATAATTAATAGTATCGTCTTTATAAGGATTGCTAATTTCTAAAACTTCGCCTCTTTCCAATTGCAGAATCAAAACCCGACCTGTGTCAACTGAAAACTCTTTCGTTTTTGCAACAATATCAATTCCACCAGCTATTGGAATAAAAATTTGAGTAGAGTTTTCCTTGCATAGAAAGAAAGTTAATTTTCCATTAGCAATCAATTCATCATTGCAAAGAAACAAGCTTTCAAAAGGTTGTTTTTGCTCGTCAAAATACTTCTCGAAATTAAAAGTGCTGTATCTACGCAATATCGAAGTTTCTGTTAATCCGCGTTGGCTTGCTAAATATATTTTTACTGGAGATTCCATATTAAATGCTTTTGAATGAGTGATGACTGTTTTTCTGATTGCAAAATTAAGATTGCATTTTTAAATTCTATTAAGCTACTTTATGCAAAACTCATTTTAAGGGATTCGGATTTATGAGGTCAATTTTTTTCCATAAAAGAGCTGCTGTTTTTCTAACATAATTAGTAAAATAATGCATTAGTAAATCAATATAAAATTGAGGTATAATTTTTGAGATAATCTAATTTCGTTTTATAAAAGATAAAAATTAGCTTTGCCGTAAATTAATGAAACACTTAGTTACCATATCTCTAGTATTTTTTAGCTTAACACATTTGGCAAAAGCCGAACGTGTTGAAGGGCTTAGAATATTAAATGAATATTGTAATGAGCATAAAATCAGTACTAGTTCAACTGATAAAGCATCTGTTCAACTTAATGAAGAACGCAATCCTTATCTTTTATCATATACAAGTCTTGCGTTAATTGGAACCCAAACTCAATTAAAAGTTGCTAAATATGTGAGCGTAAATCAGTTGATTACTGATTTAACAATTAGGAAAAAACCTAAGAACAATAGCCCTTAATTCTCTTTTTATAAAAATCTTTTAAAGATTTTTAACCCCATTTACACTAATAACAGTCAAAATGACTTGTAACGAGCCATGGCTTGGTTGTTGTAACACACCTGTTTTTTTAATAATAAATACGATTTAAATATAATGTTAGGATTTTTAGCAAAGGTTTTCGGAAGTAAATCAGAAAGAGATATAAAAGGCATACAGCCCTTGGTTGTTAAAATAAATGAAGAATACGCTAAGTTATCTTCTATAAGTAACGATGAGTTGCGTGCTAAAACAATAGAGTTTAAAGGCAGAATTTCTGCATTTTTAACTGATATTGATGGTAAAATTTCTGCTCTAAAAGCAGATGCAGAGAATGAAGATTTAGATCTTCATCAAAAAACAGCTTTGTATGATCAGGTTGATGCTTTAGGTAAAGACCGTGATGCAGAATTAGAAAAAGTGCTTTTGGAAATTCTTCCCGAGGCTTTTGCTGTTGTTAAAGAAACTTCTCGTCGTTTAAGTGAAAATGATTTCTTAGAAGTTAGGGCTACACAATTTGATAGAGATTATGCTGCTCGCAAAAACAATGTGAAAATTGTTGGTGATAAAGCGCTATGGGCTAACCGCTGGGATGCTGCCGGAACTGAAGTTGTTTGGAACATGGTTCATTATGATGTCCAGTTAATCGGTGGTATTGTATTACACAGTGGTAAAATCGCGGAGATGGCTACTGGTGAAGGTAAGACCTTAGTAAGTACGTTACCTGCTTATTTAAATGCATTGGCTGGCGAAGGTGTTCATATCGTTACCGTGAATGATTATTTAGCTCGTCGTGATAGTGAGTGGAATGGTCCTTTATTCGAATTTCATGGAATTAGTGTAGATTGTATTGATAAACACGAGCCAAATTCGGAAGAAAGAAGACAAGCTTATGCTGCGGGAATTACTTACGGAACCAATAATGAGTTCGGGTTTGATTACCTGCGTGACAATATGTCGCAAACGCCTGATCAATTAGTGCAGCGTAAACCGCATTTTGCAATGGTAGATGAGGTCGATTCAGTATTAATTGATGATGCTCGTACACCTCTGATTATTTCTGGTCCAATTCCTCATGGAGATCAGCATGAATTTTATGAGTTAAAACCACGTATCGAACGTTTGGTAAATGCTCAGAAAGCGTATGTTACCCAAGCTTTAAATGAAGCTAAAAAATTAATTAATGCAGGTAACTCCGGAACGGAAGAAGGTGAAGGTGGATTAGCTTTATTACGTGCTTATCGTGGTTTGCCTAAAAACAAAGCTTTAATTAAGTTTTTAAGTGAAAGCGGTGTTCGTGGTTTATTGTTAAAAACAGAAAACTACTATATGGCAGACCAATCTAAGAATATGCCTAAGGTAGATTCTGAATTGTTCTTCTATATCGATGAAAAAAATAATCAGGTTGAATTAACTGAAAAAGGTATCGAATTGATTACACAATCTGGTGAAGATCCTCAATTCTTTATTTTACCTGATGTTGGTACTGAAGTTGCAGAATTAGAGAAATCAGATTTGCCTTTAGAAGAGAAAGTAGTAACTAAAGATGCTTTAATGCGTGATTATTCTGTCAAAGCAGAACGTATTCACTCGGTTAACCAATTATTAAAAGCTTATACTTTATTCGAAATCGATGTTGAATACATCATCGATGAAGGAAAAATTAAAATTGTTGATGAGCAAACAGGCCGTATTATGGATGGCCGCCGTTACTCTGATGGTTTGCATCAGGCAATTGAAGCTAAAGAAAATGTAAAGGTTGAGGATGCAACTCAAACTTATGCAACTGTAACCTTGCAAAACTATTTCCGTATGTACCACAAACTTTGCGGTATGACGGGTACTGCAACTACAGAGGCAGGCGAGTTTTGGTCTATCTATAAATTAGATGTTGTTGAAATTCCGACTAACAGAAACATTTCCAGAATTGATGATCAAGATTACGTTTACCGTACTGTTCGAGAAAAATATAATGCAGTTGCTGCAGAAATTCAATTTTTAGTTTTTCCATACACGCACTACGAGCCAGAATACGAACTTGATAAAGAAGGTAACGTTAAACAAAAAGATGGTAAGCCGGTTGTTAAATTCGATGCTACAGGTAGAATTGTACCTAAACTTGATGCAAAAGGCGCTTTAATTCCTGCAGTTAATCCTCAAACTGGTCAGTTAGAATCAAAAGCTGGTCGTCCTGTATTAGTAGGTACAACATCAGTTGAAATTTCAGAACTTTTAAGCCGTATGCTTAAACTTCGTGGAATTAAGCACAATGTATTAAATGCTAAAATGCACCAGAAAGAGGCAGATATTGTTGCCGAAGCTGGTCAGGCTGGTCAGGTTACTATTGCCACCAACATGGCTGGTCGTGGTACGGATATTAAACTGGGTGCAGGCGTTAAAGAAGCTGGTGGTTTAGCTATCGTTGGTACAGAACGCCACGAATCTCGTCGTGTTGACAGACAGTTACGTGGTCGTGCCGGTCGTCAGGGTGATCCGGGATCATCGCAGTTCTTTGTGTCGTTAGAAGATAACTTAATGCGTTTATTTGGTTCAGAAAGAATCTCAAGCATTATGGTTCGTATGGGTATCGAAGATGGAGAGGTTATTCAACATTCGATGATTACAAAATCTATCGAGCGTGCTCAGAAAAAAGTAGAAGAAAATAACTTTGGTATTCGTAAACGTTTGTTAGAGTATGATGATGTGATGAACTCGCAGCGTACTGTAATTTATGCTAAACGTAAAAATGCTCTATTCGGCGAGCGTTTGGATGTCGATATGAACAACATGGTTTTCGATGTTGCAGAAGATATTGTAACAGAATACAAAACTGAAGGTAATTATGAAGGTTTTAAATTAGAGGTAATTAAAAACTTCTCTGTTGATACCGCAATTACAGAAAAAGAATTTTCAACGGGCAATATTACCGCATTAACCGAAAAACTATTTGACGAAGCGGAAACTTTTTATGCTCGCAAATCAGAAGCTATTATACAGCAATCTTTACCTGTTTTAACTCAGGTTTACGAAGAACGCGGTCAGCATATCGAACAAATCGTTGTGCCATTTACGGATGGTATTCGTGGTATTCAGGTTGCAGTTGATTTGAAAAAAGCAATCGATAATAAGGGAAAGGAAGTTGTTCGTTCGTTTGAAAAAACAATTGTTCTAGCTTTAATTGATGATAGCTGGAAAGAGCATTTACGTGAAATGGACGATTTAAAACAATCTGTACAGAATGCAGTTTACGAGCAAAAGGATCCATTAGTAATTTATAAAATGGAAGCATTTAACTTATTTAAAAATATGCTTAATGCAGTTAATAAAGAAGTTGTAAGTTTCTTATATAAAGGTGGTATCCCTGCTCAGCAAGAGCCAGATCAGGTTAGAGAAGCACCAGCTCCTGTTAAACAACCTAAATTGCAAACCACTAAACAAGAGTTTGGTGCAGAACAGCCAGGTGTTGAATTTGGAGATACTCGCGAAGCTGTTCCTCAACAACCGATTCGTAAAGAAGCAACAGTTGGACGTAACGAGCCTTGCCCTTGCGGAAGTGGTAAGAAATATAAAAATTGCCACGGAGCTAGTTAGGAATACTATTTTAATAGATACATTATCAGAGTCTTGGCTATCGTCAAGGCTCTTTTTTTGTAACTAGGTTTTTAAGTTTCAGAATTAAGCATATATTTAGAAACACACAAAAATACACACAAATGAAAAAGATTTTTAACATTTTTGCCATTTCGGCAACGGTGATGCTATCGAGCTGCGCTACCGTTTTTACAGGTACAAAACAAACGATTAATTTTAAAACAGACCCGCCAGCGGCTGATATTGAAGTAGACGGTTTAAAGGTTGGTGTAACGCCAATGGATGTAACCTTAAAAAAGGGATTTACAGGACAGACAGTTAGTTTTAAATTAAATGGTTACGAAACTAAATCATTTCAACCTACTACAACATTTAACCCAGTAACGGTATTAAATGTAATTGGTTTACTTGGCTTCCCTATTGATGCTGCAACAGGTGCCATGATGAAATACGACCCTAAAGTTTATGAATTTAAACTAGAACCCAAAAAATAAACATTTTAAATTTTGGAGAATGAAGATGCAGTATATAAACTAGCATTTGCACAACCCATAAAGAATGCCGAATTTTGCAAGAAGTTCGGCATTCTTGTTTTTAGCCCAATCGAGTTCAAATAGTATCATGAAAATAATTTACACCATTGCTGTTTTCCTTTTTTTATTCAAAGTTTCTTTTGCTCAAAAGGGCGAAGTAACGGTTATAAAAGACCCGATGATAGATAGTTTGATAGCTAAACGAATTGAAGTTTACAGAACTGGTGGCGATGTTACAATAAAACCTAATAAAGCAGTAGTTTCCGATTATGGTTACCGGGTGCAGGTTTTTTATGGTTCCGATCGGCGGGAAATGTTTAATCAGCAAGCTAAATTTAAAAGTAGTTATCCTAGAATAAACACATACATCGTTTACAAAGAACCAAACTATTATTTACGTGTTGGCGATTTCAGAACCAGACTTGAAGCCCAACGCTTAATGAGCGAACTTAGACCAACCTTCCCAACACTTTTTATTTTTAGGGAAAAAATTAATGCACCACTTTTAGATACAACATCCGATGATCAAAAATAAAATTAAAGACCTTGCCGAAAACATTTTTAATGATGTTGTAGGTTATCGTCGTCACATACATGCAAATCCAGAATTATCTTATAAAGAATTTGAAACATCATTATTTATTAAAGATAAACTTACAAAGTGGGGGATTGAATTTACGAGTTGCGCCAATACTGGCGTTGTTGGTTTAATAAAAGGAAATCTTCCATCAGATAAAATAATTGCGCTCCGAGGTGATATGGATGCTCTGCCAATCCACGAGGATAGTGATAAACCATATCGTTCAAAAAATCATGGTGTAATGCATGCCTGCGGTCATGATGTGCACACTTCTTCACTTTTAGGAACGGCTTTTATC
Organism: Pedobacter jamesrossensis; assembly: GCF_042650905.1. NCBI lineage: Bacteria > Pseudomonadati > Bacteroidota > Sphingobacteriia > Sphingobacteriales > Sphingobacteriaceae > Pedobacter > Pedobacter jamesrossensis. Next base: position 12,741 of record NZ_JBHSBY010000004.1, read on the forward strand.
CTTAATCAATTAAAAGATGAGTTTGGCGGAACTATAAAATTGATTTTTCAACCCGCTGAAGAATTACTTCCAGGCGGTGCCAGTATTATGATTAAAGAGGGCGTACTGGAAAATCCAAAACCACAATATATCGTTGGTCAACATGTTATGCCGTTAATCGAATCTGGTAAAGTTGGTTTCCGTTCGGGTATTTACATGGCATCAACTGATGAGTTATACGTAACTGTAACAGGTAAAGGTGGGCATGGCGCACAACCACATCAAAATATCGATCCAGTTTTAATTGCTTCGCACATTATAGTTGCTTTGCAGCAAATTGTTAGCCGCAATGCCGATCCACGCTTGCCATCTGTTTTATCATTTGGAAAAGTTACTGCAAATGGTGCAACCAATATTATTCCTAATGAAGTTAAAATTGAAGGCACTTTTAGAACATTAGATGAAGACTGGAGAACTGAAGCACACAAAAGAATGAAAAAGATGGCCGAAGGAATGGCCGAAAGCATGGGCGGAAGCTGTGATTTCGATATTCATAGAGGTTATCCGTTTTTAATTAACGAGGAAAAACTAACCGCAAATGCAAGAGCCTTTGCGGAAGATTTTTTGGGTAAAGAAAACGTTGTTGATTTAGATATCTGGATGGCAGCCGAAGATTTTTCTTTTTACTCGCAGGTAACTGATGCTTGTTTTTATCGTTTAGGAACAGGTAATAAAGCAAAGGATACCGAATATTCTGTGCACACGCCTAAGTTTGATATTGATGAAGATGCGCTTAAAATTTCGACTGGTTTAATGGCTTATATCGCAGTTAAACAGTTAGGAAACTAGAAATATTTAAGATGGCAAATGTAATAATGGAAGATGGATTCTCATTTCACTATCTGTCTTCCATCCAACATCATTCATTTTAAAAAGGGCATCATTTTTGAATACACATCACCATATGAAAAAAATACTGTTAATTATAGCCTTATCTACATTTTTCCTTAAAGGTTATAGTCAAATAATCGATCGTTTTAATCCAGATACAATAAAAACGATTACGCTCGATTCTAGCGTTAACATAAAAGCTGAAAAGTTAAACATCGAAACTTTTATTAATAAAGTAATTAACGATACCTCTTTTTATCAATCTTTTAGAGATATGAAGCGCTACAGTTTCATCGCCGAAAACCGAATTTACAGTTACGATAAAAAGAATAAGGTTGATGGACGGATTTACCGCAAAATAAAGCACAATAACAAAGGGCCTTATAAAATGGAATATCTTATTAAGGAAGATGAGGGTAAAATGTATAAGAAGAATGGTAAGTATCAGCTTTACACAGTAGAAATGTTCGATTATATTTTTATGAATGCCTACAATACCGATTTTGTACCAAATGCACCGGCAGAAGATGGTAAGGGCGGTACAAATGAAAGTTATAAAGCGAAATTGAAAACCCTTATTTTTAATCCCGGCCGCCCGGTTAAAGTACCTTTTATTGGCAGTAAAACTGAAATTTTCTCGGCAAATATGCGTCAATATTACGATTACTCTTTTGCCAGTGGAACCTATTTAGATTCGATTCCTGTTTATCGGTTTAAGGTTTCTGTTAAACCCGATTTAAGCAGTTGGACTAAAGATGGTATTATGATTAAAGAACTTGTAACCATTTTTGATAAACGAAATTTTAATATTCTTGGTCGTTATGTAGATATGAAATACGGCAATATGTTGTTTGATTTCAACGTACAGATGAATATTGAAATGGGCTACTTCGGCGATGATAAACTGCCTACAAAAATAACTTATCAGGGAAACTGGGATTATCCATTTAAAAAGGAAGAACGGGCAAGTTTCTTAATTGTACACAAAGATTACAAGCTGGAAAAGTAGTATCGATTGTCGGATAAAAAGATTTATTATCTTTAACCTTCAAAACAACCGATAAATGCATCCATTCTTTTCTATTAAATTTAAACTCTTATTTTTTTTAGTTTTTACCTCTTTAAGTGCTCTAAGGGCACAGGTTTTAACTTCAAAACAAATTGATAGTGTTGTCGAAAAGACGCTAAGTACTTTTAATGTTCCTGGAATTGCGGTTTCTGTAATAAAAGATGGTAAGGTGATTCACGCTAAAGGTTATGGTGTAAGCTCAATAAGAACCAACAAAAAAGTTGATGAAAATACACTTTTTGGTGTTGCATCTAATACTAAAGCATTTACAGCTGCTGCATTAGGTATGCTGGTTGATGAAAAGAAAATTACCTGGGATACAAAGGTAACGGATGTAATTCCAGAGTTTAAGATGTACGATGCTTACGTAACTTCAGAATTTACAATTCGCGATTTACTTACACACCGTAGTGGCTTAGGCTTAGGTGCTGGCGATTTAATGATTTGGCCAGATTCATCAACGGTTGATAAAAAACAACTGATTCATAACCTTCGGTATTTAAAACCGGTTTCATCTTTTCGTACAAAATACGATTACGATAACCTAATGTATATTGTTGCTGGGGATATTGTAGCAAGGGTTTCGGGTATTTCTTACGAAGACTTTATCGAGACTAAATTTTTCAAACCACTTGGAATGAGTAAAACTGCCGCCTCTTGGTATCGTTTAAAAGATAAATCGAACGTAATTGATGGTCATGCTCCTTACGAAGGAAAACTGCTTCCTGTAGGTTTAAGTTTTGGCGAAGTTGCAAATGCTGCGGGTGGGATTTATTCGAATGTTATAGATATGAGTAAATGGGTTACCGCTATGATTAATGGAGGTAAATATGGCGAAAATCTTGATAAATCTCTTTTTAGTCCTGCAGTGCATAAAGAATTATGGACTCCGCAAACCATTATTGCTGGCGGAAATCCTGCAAGCTTTAGTAGTTACGGATTAGGTTGGTTTTTAAGCAACGTTAACGGGAATTTTCAGGCAACACATACTGGCGGTTTATCGGGTATTGTAACACAGGTAACCATTATTCCAGAAATGAAGTTAGGTATAATTGTATTAACCAACCAGCAATCTGGCGCTGCTTTTAATTCTATTACCAGTTCAATTAGAGATGGTTATTTAGGTATTAAAGGCCAGGATAGGATTAAAACCTACAACGATAACCGACTTAGAAATGAAAAGCAGGCTAATGAAATGGTGGTTAAAGTTGCCGCTGATATTGAAGCACAGCAAAAGGCAAATACAACAAAACCAGATGTAAAGAACTATTTGGGAACATTTAATGATGCCTGGTTCGGGCAAGTAACTATCAGTGAAGTTAAGAGCAAAATGCATTTTCAAGCTAAAAATGCACCAAAGTTGAGAGGTGATATGACTTTTTATAAAGGAAATACGTTTATTGTTAAATGGTACGATAGAAGTTTAGATGCCGACGCCTTTGTAAATTTTACATTGGATACTAATGCTAATGCAAACGGATTTAAAATGGAGTCAATTTCACCATTAACCGATTTTAGTTTCGATTTTCAAGATCTTGATTTCAAAAAAACCAAATAATAAAATAGCACTATGAGAACCACATTAAAAATCACCTTATTCTTTTCAGTTTGTATACTATTTTTAACCTCGATGACATTTAAACCGAAACGCATTATATTTTTTGGTGATTCAATAACCCAGCAAGGCGTATCAAAAAATGGGTATGTTACTCTAATAAAAAAAGCATTAGATACTACTAAATATGAAGTGCTTGGTGCAGGCATTGGAGGAAACAAAGTTTACGATTTATATCTCCGTTTAGAAGATGATGTGTTAAATAAGAAACCCGATTTAGTGGTAATTTATGTTGGCATTAATGATGTATGGCACAAACAATCGTCACATACTGGTACAGATTATGATAAGTACTTGAAATTTTATCAAGCATTAATTAATAAAATTCAGGGCGCAGGAAGTAAAGTTGTGTTGGTTACCCCATCAGTAGTTGGTGAGAAAAAAGACGGCACAAACGAGCTTGATGCAGATTTAAATAAATATGCCGAAGGAATAAGGCAGCTAGCTGCTAAAAATAACTTGCCTGTTTGCGATTTAAGAAAGATATTCGCTGATTATGAGGCGAAAAATAACACTGAAGATATAGAAAAAGGTATTTTAACGGTTGACAGAGTTCACTTAAATGAAACAGGGAATAAATTGGTTGCAGAACAGTTATTGCCTTTGGTAAAGTAACCCCCTAGTCCACTAAAGGGGGAACTCAAAATGGGATGGTAAGGCAATGGTTTTATGCAATTTACATTAACGATAGAAAAAAGCGCCAGTAAGGTGTGTAATTATATCGTAGAAAAATTATGCAATTTACATTAACGATAGAAAGGAAAAGCCCCTTTAGGGGTTTGGGGTTATGATAAACCGCGAAACGATAGATAAGATAATGGATACCGCCCGCATTGAGGAGGTAGTAGGGGATTTTGTGCACTTAAAAAAACGCGGAACAAGTTTAATTGGTAATTGTCCTTTTCATGGAGAGAAAACACCTTCATTTCACGTATCAGTAACTAAAGGCATTTACAAGTGTTTCGGTTGTGGTAAGGGTGGCGATTCGGTTCGTTTTATAATGGACCATGAAAAGTATTCCTATCCAGAAGCACTCAAGTTTTTAGCTAATCGATATAATATTGAGGTTGAGGAAACTGAATTATCCCCTCAAGATGCAGAAGCACAAAATGCAAAAGAGAGTTTATATATTGTTTCTCAATATGCATCGGCTTTCTTCGTAAAACAACTTTGGGAAACGGACGAAGGTAGAGGAATTGGTCTCAGTTATTTTAAAGAACGTGGTTTCAGAGAAGATATTTTAAAGAAATTTGAAGTCGGTTATTCGCCCGATGTTTGGGATGCAATGACGCAAAGCGCTTTAAAGGAAGGGCATAAGTTAGAGTTTTTAGAGCAAACGGGTTTATCCATAAAAAATGACAACGGCAAAATTTACGATCGCTTTCGTGGTCGTGTAATGTTCCCGATTCACAATTTTACAGGAAGAATTATTGGTTTTGGAGGCAGAACCTTAAAAACGGATAAGAACGTTCCGAAATATGTAAACTCTCCAGAAAGTGAAATTTATCATAAATCAAACGTGCTTTATGGCTTATTTCATGCAAAGAAAGCTATTCGAGATCTAGATAACTGCTATCTGGCCGAGGGTTATGCCGATGTACTTTCCGTTCATCAGGCGGGTATAGAAAATGTGGTGGCATCATCCGGAACTTCCCTTACCGTAGAGCAGATTAAATTAATCGGTCGTTTTACACAAAACGTAACCATTCTTTTTGATGGCGATGCGGCTGGTATAAAAGCCTCACTTCGTGGCTTGGATATGATTTTGGAGGAAGGATTAAATGTAAAAATTGTTTCTTTCCCAGATGGGCATGACCCAGATTCGTATATGCATCATGTAGGTGCTGGGGCTTTCAAAACGTATATTGAAGATAATCGTAAAGATTTCATTCTTTATAAAGCCAATGTTCTGCTTAAAGAAGCAGGCACCGACCCAATTAAAAGAGCAGGTATAATCCGTGATATTGTAGAAAGTATTGCTAAAATACCCGACCCGATTAAAGCATCGGTTTTTATAAGAGAAAGTAGCAGTTTATTACAAATTGAAGAAAGTATTTTACTTTCCGAATTGAATAAAATGCGCTCTGCAAAAAGCAAGAAAACTTTCGAAAGCAATCAAAGAGCAAACAATAGCAATAGTTATTCTTCTGGTCCTCCTGAACCACTTGGTCCGCCAGATGATTTATGGGATGATAATGCAGGATCATCGCCTTCTGGTCAGGCTGCAGAAGCAGATGAAACACAAGAAAAGGAAATTGTGCGTTTATTGCTAGCCTACGGACATGAGTTTGTAAATTGGGATAACATTGATGATATGGTTATCGGGTCTTTCGTTATGCAAAATCTGGCAGATGTTGAATTTGAAAATCAACTTTGTAAAAGAATAATCGAATATTATAAATCGGAAATTGATAATGGTCGTTTGCCAACAGCAAATCACTTTATCAAACACCAAGATAGAGATATTGCCGATTTGGCGATAACCCTTTCTACCTCAGAATATGCTTTAAGCGATAACTGGTTGAACAAACACCAGATTTATGTTAAAGATGAAACGATGCACTTAAAAGCAACAATTTTAGGTGGCATCTTTCACTTAAAAAAACGTAAGGTTGATAAAATTTTATCGAATCTCTTAAAAGAAATTAAAGATGAAAAGGATAACGATAATCAAATGATTTTGATGCAGCGTTATGGGGTTATTAAAGGCGTAGAAAGAGAAATATCAAAGTTTTTAGGCTCAGTAATTGTAAAATAGTTATCGGTTATCTGTTGTGTGTTGCCTGTTTGGGGGCAAGAACAGTGACTAATAATCGACAACAGATAACCGAACATGGCATTACATAACGACTTAGGTAAAAAAGGAGAGGCCATAGCTAAATCATATCTTGAAGAAAAAGGATATGAAATTCTTGATGAAAACTGGGTGTATGGGAAAGCTGAAATCGACCTGATAGCATATAAAAATGGCTTAATGGTTTTTGTTGAAGTTAAGTCCAGGACATCTGTTGCCTTTGGTCAGCCAGAAGAATTTGTGCAAAAAGCGAAGCAAAAAAAAATGGAATTGGCCTCGCTTGAATATATTGAAATTATGAATCATCAAAATGAAATCCGTTTTGATATAATTGCGATAACTTTTAAAAAAGATAATACATACATTTTAAACCACATCGAAGATGCTTTTTGGCCTGAAGATTAATCACCTCAAAACCCTACTCTTTATTGCAGTTGTAATGAGTTTGGCAAGTTCATGTAATAACCATTCTTCAACCGGAACTTACCGTAGTTTTATTTCTCCATTAATTGGCTTAAATGTGAAATCGGGGAATGATTTTGATGTTCAAGTGCTTTTTGGGAAAGAAAAAAAGGTAGATTCTGTAGTGTATTTAATTGATACTGTTAAAACGGTTTCGAAAACCGATACAGCGGCTATAAAACTTAGAACAGAAGGTTTAAAATTAGGTAACCATTTGCTAACAGCTAAAATTTATAATGGAGGCGAATCGGAAGATTTAACATCCAACATTAATATTCTTGCCGCAAAAGCTCCAGATTTATACACTTACAAAGTTATTTCAAAGCTTCCTCACGATACTTCTGCTTATGTTGAGGGATTGGAGTATCATGATGGGTTTTTCTATGAAGGAACTGGTGAGAAAGGTAATTCTGACCTTCGAAAGGTTAATCTGCAAACTGGTAAAGTTTTACAAAGAGCAAAATTAGATACCGCTCTATTTGGCGAAGGCATTACCATAATCGGCAATAAAATTTTTCAATTAACCTGGATGGATAAGAAAGCCTTTGTTTACGATAAAAACACATTTAAACAAGTAGCAGAATTGCAATATAATAGAGAGGGTTGGGGTTTAGCATTTGATGGGCAAAAAATTCTAGCTTCAGATGGCTCAAATACAATCTATTTTCTTGACAAAGACAATTATCAGCAAATTGGTTCTATCGAAGTTTATGATGATAAAGCTGAAATAAGGCAGTTAAATGAACTGGAATTTATTGATGGTAAAATTTATGCCAATGTGTACCAAACCAACACTATTGTGATTATCAACCCTGAAAACGGAGCCGTTGAAGGAAAAATAGATTTAACAGGAATATTTCCAGTTGCCGATTATTATAAAACTGATGATGCAAGGGGGAATAATGTATTAAACGGTATAGCATACGATAAAGCCAGAAAACGACTTTTTGTAGCTGGAAAGAAATGGCCTTATATTTTTGAGATTCAAATTTTAAAGAAATAGTACAACTGATTTTTGAGTTTTGCTTTTAAATAGGATTAACAAAGTTTCTTTAAAAATTTCAAAGAAACTTCATTAGTTTAACAGGCATAAAATCCTGGTTACTTTTTTTTCTTCACCTCATCTAAATAACCATTAAAATTTATAGGCTGTTTATTGTTGCTATAGGCAATTAAGGTGGCGTATCCGTTTTGCGAAATATTTAAAGTCATTTGATAGTTTTCCATCTTTAAATCATTGGTTCGGATACTTATCGTATAACCACCTTTTTTATTCTTAGTTTCTTTATACGAGAAATTCTTCGATGTAAACTTAATTCCTCCTTCGGTTGGATTATAAGGAGCAGAGAAAGATCTGCCGTAATAAGGTAAGAAGGCGATTAAGCTATCTGGTTTTACAAGCAGGTCGTACTGTGAACCCGATAAATTTATTGTTCCACCACCTTGAGCACCGGGAAAGCTTCTTAATACCTGATTAACCTCATTATTGGCTAATGGTGTTGCAGAATTAGCTACAAAAACATAGGTTTTATTCGCAACTATTTTAGCTGTTGTTTCTTTATCGGTTTGCGCAAATGCCTGAGTTATAATTACGGTGAAAAATAAACTCAGTAATATTTTTGTGTGTTTCATTTTTGGTGTTTTAAATGTTTAACAATTTAAAGATGATAGAGTTCGCTTATTTCCATAAATTGGCAGGATTTTATTTCAAAAAACCTATATAAATATAATCAATTTAATTAGTTCGCTTAACCGAACTTAAAAACAGTAAAAACAAAAAAGCCGTTCTGGAAATTAATTCAGAACGGCTTTTAAAAAATATTAATTTGACTAGTTAAAGTCTGAAGCTTTTAAAGCAGGATTAATTTTAACTTCTTTTACAGAAATATTAAATTCCTGACCGCCCTTTGCAGTTTGAATACTGCGAACTAAAGTATGTGGAAATAAAACATCGCCCACTTTTTTATAGTTAGAATACTCAACTGTTTGAGTAATTTCATTATTATCTTTAGTAATTGTGTTTTCTTCTTTTAATAACAATCCTGAAGTAACATCATAGTATTCCGTTCTCTTTTTTCCTAAAGCAGAAGTTACGATAAGCTTATATGCATTTGCAGTGCCTACTTTAGCAGTTCCTGCGACCTCAATTTTATTGCCTTCTGTTCCGTAATAAAGTTGGCCAAATATACCTTTACTTGCTTTGGCTTCAGCAATCTCTTCAGCAGTTAGATCTACTTTCTTGCCCATCGAAGATTGGTAGCCGGTTGTTCCATTAAAAGCTTGCTTCATTGCAGTTTGGCCCATCATTGTAGCTTCCATAGCACTGAAATTCGGCGATAATTTTTTAGTGTTTAATGCCAGCTTATTGCCCTGAATATCCATTTCTGATGTTTCTTCTAAAGATGTAACTTTTTTCAAAGCAGCTTCACCTCCAATAGCAGTAATGTAGCTGCTAATTATCTCTTTAGCAGATTTAGTAGGCGCTGTCGTTGTAGAGGTAGCTGATGCAGGGGTTGCATAATTGTCAAAAGTATTAACTGTGAAACCTGCTTTTTTTAATCCTGGAACAAAAGCTTCTGTTTTACCAACAATAATAACACGTGTATTATCATGGCTGAAATACTTTTTGGCCACTCTCAAAACATCATCGGTTGTTACTGCATTTAGTTTTTGAAGGTAAGTGCGATAGAAATCTTTTGGTAAACCATTGATTAGGATATTACTTGCAAAACTTGCAGTACGAGCGGGGTTTTCCAAGCCTAAAGCAAATGAACCGTTATAAAGATTTTTTGCGTTTTGTAATTCTTCTGCAGAAACTTTTACAGTACGAATGGTATTTATCTCTTTAAGAAACTCTACTACTGCGCTATCAACCTTCTCATTTCTTACTGCTGCATTTGCTGTAAATTTTGATTGAAAACGACCTGCGCCAGTGTTTGAATACGCACCATAGGTAAATCCGTGTTTCTCGCGTAAATTCATAAATAATCTTGATTCTGAACCACCACCCAAAATTTGATTTGCTAATAAAACGGCAAAATAATCTGGATTATTCATTGGTAAATCGATAAGATTTGTAACCGTAATTTCTGATTGTACCGCATTACTTACGTTTACGACATCAACTTCAGTTTTAGCTGGATTGCTAACTTTGGCCAAAACAGGCAAGGTTAAAGTGCTACCTTTCCAATCACCAAAAGCTTTTTCTGCCAATGCCTTTGCTGCTTCTGGCTTAATATCACCAACAAAAGTTAAATAGCCTCTAGATGGGGTAACGTATTTTTTGTAGGCCGCTTTAACGTCATCTAAAGTAATTCCGTTAATCGAATTTTCTGTAGTAAACTCACCATTAGGATGATTTTTCCCATAAACTAAAGCATTAACAACTCTGCTGGAAATAGCTTTTGCACTTTTTTCATTAGATTTTAAGCCTGTTAAAGTTTGCGATTTTAGTTTTTCGAATGATGCCGCAGGAAATGAAGGTTGGCGAAGACTTTCAGCCATCAACAAAAATGCAGGACTAAAATAACGAGTTAACGCAGATACAGAACCTCCTGATGCCCCAGCACTAACATCGGCACCTAGTTGATCTACGGCTTCGTCAAATTGGGCTTTGGTTTTTGTGGTTGTACCTTCGTTTAACATACTGCCCATTAAACTCACAACACCAGCTTTTGTGCCTTCTGTTATCGGACCGGCATCTATGCTAAAACTTGCAGATACTTTTGGTAGTTTATGGTTTTCTACAACCAAAACAGTTATCCCATTTGCTAGTTTGTAAATAACTGGGTCGCCAATGGTAATTACCGGAGCCGGACCAGGTTTTGGTTTTTGGCTACGATCTATTGTTTGTGCTGAAATGCCTTGAGCCAATAAGGAAACTACAGCTATTATGAATAATTTTTTCATTTTTCTTAAGTAATGTAATATGAAAAGCGGTTATTTTTTTGGTAAGTAATACAAAACAATTCTTTGGTTTTTGTTTAGATATTTTTTAGCTACATCTCTGATTTCTTCACGAGTGATTGACTTAATAACATCAAGCTCTTTATTAATATCATTTGTATCACCGTTGTGGAAAGTATAGCCATTAGCCAAATTTTCTGCGACACCAAGCATTCTGCTGTTAGCACTTACATAACTGTTTTCGAATTGATTTTGTAGTTTTTTATAATCGCTTTCGCTAATTAAATCTGTTTGTAAACGTAAAACCTCTTCATCAATATCTTTTAATAAATCGTTAAGTGGTGTGTTCTTGTTCGGAAGCGCCAAAGTAATGTAAGCACCATAATCTTCTAATGTATAGTTGAAAGCAGCAACTTGTAATGCAGTTTTCTTTTCATCAACCATTTTGGTGCTTAATCTAGAGCTTCCACCACCAGATAAAATAGAACTAATCATCCCTAAAACTTTGTTCTCTCTGCTTTTCATCCCCGGAACGCGATAAGCGGCAAAAATTGCTGGGATTTGGATGTTTGCATCGTAAGCTGTATCAATAATTTCTTTAGTGATTTCTGGAAGTTTAAATTCTTTACGAACTACCGGAGCGCCTTTTGGTACTTCGGCAAAATATTGTTTAACCAATCCTTTGGTTTTCTCAATATCTAAATCACCGGTTATGGTTAAAACCGCATTGTTCGGAACATAATATTTTTTAAAGAAGGCGATAAACTCATCAAGCTTTGCTGCATCTAAATGTGCCATAGAGCCAATAGGTTGCCATCTATATGGGTGCCCATCAAATAAATGAGTGAAGATTTTCTCTGTAAATTTTCCGTAAGGAGAGTTATCTACCCGTAAACGCTTTTCTTCTTTAACAACTTCATTTTGCGTTTTTACACCACCTTCATTAATAACTGGCTGTAACATACGCTCACTTTCCAGCCATAAGCCCAACTCTAATTGGTTCGAAGGGAAAACTTCATAATAAAAAGTACGGTCTTGTGTGGTATTGGCATTGTTTTGTCCGCCATTACTACTAACCAATTTCATAAACTCACCTTTTTTAATGTTTTTAGAGCCTTCAAATAAAAGGTGTTCGAAGAAGTGAGCAAAACCTGTACGAGTGGTATCCTCATCTTTAGAACCAACATGGTACATAACGGATACTGCTACAACAGGCGCAGTTTTGTCTTGATGTAAAATTACATGAAGACCATTGTCCAAATCGTATTCGGTAAACTGTACTTTCTGAGCCGAGGCACTAAAGCACAAACCGGAAATGGCAAGAGCAAAAAGAATTCTTTTTTTCATTAGATAATTTGTTTGTTTTTTGAAATCGTAAGCCTTCGCTTTAAATAATTTCTTTTTAATAATAATTAGTTTGTATCGTTGTAACTAAACGATTAGGAGATTTTAGCTAAATTATATAATTATCATAAAAAAAGCGAGTGTTTAGCTCGCTTTTTTTATGATTTTTTTATTTTATCTCCAGGCTTTATATTGATTGATTAAGCCATTTGTAGAACTATCGTGACTCGATATCTTCTCTGAATTCTCTAATTCTGGTAAAATCTTTTTAGCCAATTGCTTACCTAACTCAACACCCCATTGGTCGAAACTAAAAATATTCCAGATTATACCCTGAACAAATATTTTATGCTCATACATGGCTACCAAACTACCTAAAGTGTATGGCGTAATCTTTTTTACTAATATAGAATTGGTTGGTCTGTTACCTTCGAAAACTTTAAAAGGGGCTAGCTTTGCAATTTCTTCATCTGTTTTCCCATCTTTCTTTAATTCTGCAGAAACTTCTTCATCTGTTTTACCATTCATTAAAGCTTCTGTTTGAGCAAAAAAGTTGGATAATAATATTGGATGATGATAGCCAAGAGGATTTAAGCTTTGTGCAGGCGCAATAAAATCGGCAGGGATAATTCTTGTTCCCTGGTGAATAAGCTGATAAAATGCATGCTGGCCGTTTGTTCCAGGTTCGCCCCAAATAATTGGCCCGGTTTCGTAATCAACTTCATTACCATTTCTATCTACATGTTTACCATTACTTTCCATATCGCCTTGTTGGAAATAAGCCGCAAAGCGATGCATGTATTGGTCGTATGGTAAAATTACCTGTGTTTCGGCATTGTAAAAATTAATATACCAAACACCTAATAAACCTAAAATTACAGGTAGGTTGTTTTCAAATTCTGCATTTTTAAAATGATTATCAGTTGCATGTGCACCTGCTAACAATTGCTTAAAATTGTCGAAACCGATACTTAATGATATGGATAAGCCAATTGCACTCCACAAAGAGTAACGACCACCAACCCAGTCCCAAAATTCGAACATATTTTCGGTATCGATACCAAATGCAGAAACATCTTTAGCATTTGTAGATAATGCAGCGAAGTGCTTCGCAATATCGCTTTCTTTACCACCTTTCTCTAAAAACCATGAACGGGCAGAGTGTGCATTTGTCATCGTTTCTTGCGTAGTAAATGTCTTCGAAGCAACTAAAAATAAAGTGGTTTCAGCATTTAAACCAGAAAGTGTTTCTGCAATATGCGTTCCATCAATATTAGAAACAAAATGAATATTTAAGTGGTTTTTATAGTGCTTTAAAGCCTCGGTAACCATTACAGGCCCCAAGTCTGAACCGCCAATACCAATGTTTACTATGTCTGTAATTGGTTTGCCAGTATAGCCCTTCCATTCGCCATTTATTATGCTATTACTAAATTTTTCCATTTTGGCCAAAACAGCATTCACGTCTGGCATTACGTCTTTACCATCAATTAAAATGGGAGTGTTACTTAAATTACGCAAAGCGATGTGAAGAACAGAACGATCTTCAGTTTCGTTGATCCTATCTCCATTATACATAGATTTTATAGCCTCATCCAATTTACATTCGCGAGCCAATTGAATTAATAAGGCAAGTGTTTCATCAGTAATTCTGTTCTTACTGTAATCAAGCAGAATGTCTTCAAAAAAAACTGAAAATTTGCTGAAACGATCCGCATCTTCAGCAAAAAGATCTTTAATGCTTTTTTGATTGATATCTATAAAATGATCTGCCAAATATTTATAGGCTTCGGTTTCTGTGAAATTTATTTTTGGTAACATAATCTTTTTCTTTTCTGTAAAAGTAATAAAGCAAATAGTTAAATCAGTCTTTTTAATGTTCAAAAAAATCATTTCATTATTTATTTTAAACAAGTTAACTTGCATATAACATCCCGCTTGTTTGCGCATCCTGTTTTGTAATTATTAATTAAAGAAATTATGTTAGAAAATTTGAGTCAATTGGTACGCGAAAACGTACAAGAAACGGTTGTAAATAATGCAGCTGTTCCAAATGAGCAAAACGAAGCTGTAATTCAAGCAGCATCAGGTTCTATTTTTGATACTTTGAAAGATCAATTATCATCTGGGAATATTGGTGGATTGGCAGAGATTTTTAATTCTGGAAATCCGGAAGGTTCTGCTGTAACGGCGCAGGCTGCAGGTAGTTTTACCGATAAATTAGCTGGGTTAGGTATAAATGCAGAGACTGCTAAAAGTTTAGCAGCTTCAGTTATCCCGGTTATTTTAGGGAAATTAACCCAAAAAACCGCCGATCCTAGTGATAGTTCTTTTAATATTAAAGATGTTTTAGTTAGTCTTGCTGGTGGAGCTGATGGGAAATTTGATGTCAGCGATGTTATCGGTATGTTTAATGGCGGTGGCCAGGCTCAGGCAGGCGGAACTACAGAATCTGGTGGAATTGTAGATAAGTTAAAAGGCTTATTTAACTAAATAATCAAAGGCTTTATGCATTGCATAAGGCTTTTTTTATAACTTATTTTTAAAAGAAATTATCCATATATGAAACCATCAAGATTTTGCCAACCACAAACACCATTGAATAAAAGCATGATAGCTTCATAACCATCGAAAATAATTTTATACATATGAAAAAAATCTACATCCTCTTTATTCTTGCAATTTCTACAGGTGCTTTTGCTCAAAAGACAGAAGTTAAAACAGCCGTTTCTAAAAAAGCCGATGCAATTGAGCAAAAAGTTATTTCCTGGAGACGTGATTTTCATGAGCATCCCGAACTTGGCAATAGCGAAGTTAGAACCGCTGGTATTATTGCTAAGCATCTCGAATCTTTGGGTATAAAAGTTACAACGGGTGTTGCTAAAACAGGTGTTGTTGGAGTTTTAAAGGGAGGGAAACCTGGTCCGGTGGTTGCATTGAGAGCAGATATGGATGGTTTGCCTGTAACTGAGCGGGTTAACATTCCTTTTGCATCTAAAGTTAAAGCGCAATATAACGGACAAGAAGTAGGCGTAATGCATGCTTGCGGACACGATAGTCATGTTGCGATTTTAATGGGTGTTGCCGAGGTTCTGGCGTCGATGCAAAAGGATATAGCAGGAACCGTTAAATTTATCTTTCAGCCTGCAGAAGAGGGCGTTTCTGCTGGTGAAGAAGGTGGTGCTGCATTAATGATTAAGGAAGGTGTTTTGGAAAATCCAAAAGTTGATGTTATTTTCGGTTTGCACATTAATTCTCAAACAGAGGTTGGCGATGTTACTTACCGCCCCGGCGGAACAATGGCAGCCGTAAATGATATGAAAATTACGGTTACTGGCCGACAAGCTCATGGTGCATATCCCTGGAGTAGTATCGATCCCGTTGTTATCTCGGCTCAAATTATAAATAATCTTCAAACAATTGTAAGTAGAAATTTAGATGTAACTCAAAATCCTGGCGTTGTTACCATTGGTGCAATAAATGGAGGTGTTCGCTCAAATATTATTCCCGAAAAGGTAGAAATGCTTGGTACAGTACGTAATTTTAGTAAAGAAGATGAGGCCATGTTTATAGATAGAATTAAAACTATTGTTACCAAAACTGCTGAAGCTGGTGGAGGAAAGGCAGAAGTTAAAATTCCATATAGCAACCATTACCCTGTAACATTTAATAATGTTGCCCTAACCGAGAAAATGCTGCCAAGTATGCAGGCAACGGCAGGGAAAGATCATGTTAAGTTAAAACCACCAGTAACTGGGGCGGAAGATTTTTCGTTCTTTCAGGAAAAAGTTCCTGGACTATTTGTATTTCTTGGAGGGATGCCCAAAGGAAAAGATCCTTTAAAATCACCTTCTCACCATACACCAGATTTTTATTTGGATGAGAGTGGATTTGTTTTAGGCGTTAAATTACTTTCTAACCTAACATTGGATTATATGCCAATGAAAAAATAATACAGACCGACACTGGATCAAAATAAGGCTGCATTATAATTTAATTTCTTTGAAAAACTTGTCGCATTGAGCTTGTCGAAATGCTTTAATATTAATACAGATAGTTCTTCGACAAGCTCAGAAGGGCAATGCCTAACTGTCATATAGCCCGTTCTTTATTAGAAATTTATACTGATTTTCCCATATCGTCATTGCTCAGCAATTACGGTTTTGTTTGTAAGAAAAAATGAACTTCTTTACCAAATCCATATATCGAAAATCCACAGTGGTTTACTAGTTTGTTGAAATTTAAACCGTTTTTAATGTAAAGAATAGTTTTTTTAATTAGTTACCTTTGCCATTATGACCAAAGAACAAATTCAGGATTTAAGAGACAGAATAACGTCTCTGAGGAGGCATCTTTGACGTCGAAGAGCTACTTTACGCTATTCGCGAAGAAGAAAAATTAACAATGGCACCCAACTTCTGGGACGACCCTAAAAAAGCAGAAAAAATTCTTGCAGAAATCAGTTCAAAGAAAAAATGGACCGATGGTTTCGAAAAAACAAATAACTCAGTAGAAGATGCGGCGGTTATGTTCGATTTTTTTCAATCCGGAGATGCTTCGGAAGAAGAATTAAAAGAACAATTTGAGGGCAGCAAGCAAGCTGTTGCCGATTTGGAGCTTAAAAACATGCTTCGAACCAAAGAAGATCAACTTTCTGCTGTAATGCAAATTACGGCTGGTGCCGGTGGAACCGAAAGTTGCGATTGGGCATATATGCTTATGCGTATGTATATGATGTGGGGCGAAAAAAACGGATATAAAATTACCGAGCAAGATAGTCAGGAAGGTGAAATCGCAGGTATAAAAACCGTTACGCTACAGTTCGATGGTGATTTTTCTTATGGTTATTTAAAAGGGGAAAACGGCGTTCATCGTCTGGTTCGTATTTCTCCATTCGATTCTAATGCTCGCAGACATACCTCTTTTGCATCTGTATATGTTTATCCTTTGGTTGATGAAACTATAGAAATTTACATAAATCCCGCCGATGTAGAATTTGAAACATTTAGAGCAGGTGGTGCAGGTGGACAAAATGTAAATAAAGTTGAAACGGCTGTTCGGTTGTATCATAAGCCTTCAGGTATTATTATCAAGAATCAGGAATCGAGATCACAACTGCAGAATAAAGAAAATGCTTTACGGCTTTTAAAATCGCAGCTTTATGAAATTGAACAGCGGAAACGTAATGATGAAATTGCCGCTATTGAAGGTTCTAAAAAGAAAATAGAGTGGGGTTCGCAAATTAGAAGTTATGTTTTAGATGATAGACGAGTAAAGGATCATCGTACAAACTATCAAACGTCTAATCCTCAAGCGGTGCTTGATGGAGAGATTGACGAATTTTTGAAAGCATATTTAATGGAGTTTTAAAATTATAATCATGGTAAAATCATCAGTTTTTGTAATCTTATTGGCTATGGCAACATTTTCTTTAAAAGCACAAGAAATTATTCCACTTTATGATGGCGCTGTTCCCGGAGCTAAAAGTTCTTCAACATATATCGAGGAAACAGTTAAAGGTACCGACGGAATTTCTAGGGTTAGTAAAGTGGTTACGCCAACATTAACTATGTTTTCGCCTTCGGCTGATAAAGCAAATGGTACAGCAGTTATTATTTGCCCGGGTGGCGGTTATGGAATTCTGGCTATAGACCACGAAGGGTATAACGTTGCGAAACGATTTAATGAAATTGGAGTTACAGCCTTTGTGTTAAAATATCGTTTGCCAAGTGATGAAATCATGATTGATAAAACCTATGCACTTCTACAAGATGCCGAACAGGCAATTTACCTTGTAAGAAAAAACGCTAAGAAATATAATATTAAATCGAATAAGATTGGTATAATGGGCTTTTCGGCCGGAGGACATTTAGCTTCTACCTTATTAACCCATTATGCTGATGTTAAAATTGAAGATGCTGAAAAAATTAGTCTTCGCCCTGATTTTGCTGCATTAATTTATCCGGTTATAAGTTTCGAGCAATCGGTACATACCGGAACGATGAAGAATTTATTAGGGGCAAATCCTAAAGAAGAATTAAAACATTATTTTTCTGCTGATAAAAACGTTAATAAGAAAACACCGCCAACATTTTTGGTTCACGCTAAAGATGATAAATCAGTTCCTGTTGCGAATAGCATAATGCTTAATGATGTCTTAAAAAAGAATGGTGTTAAAACCGAAATGTATTTATACGAACAAGGTGGGCATGGTTTTGGGTTGAAAAACAAAACATCAGATGTAGATTGGTTTGCTCTGTTAGGTGCTTGGATGAAGAAAAATAAGTTTTAGACTTATTTCTACTTCATTGCCTTATTAATAACATCTACCAAGCCATCAGAATAAGAATCGTCACTTAGTTCCCAAAACATAATTCCGTTGAGCTTTTTATCAACAACATATTTTGTTTTTAAAGTAATCGATTTAGGGTCATCGAAAGTAACAAATTGTTTTGCTTCTGCATTATAGTAATATGGTGCTTTTGCAATATCATCCCAATAATATTTAAAACCTTTTTCTTCGGTAAACTGGTTTTTGAAGTTTTTATAGGAAGTGCCACTAATAAATTTTGTAGGTTGGTTTAAGCCTTGGTTCGCATCTGTCGTATTTTCGAAAACCCTTGCGTAAAATGCTGCCCCTAAAGCTATTTTATTAACAGGAACACCATAATCTACCATGGCCTTGATTGCAAAATCTGTAGATAGTGGTTGCTCTGGTGTTGAAAATAAAGCCGTATGATGACCACTTTGCGTAGCATAGCCACTTACTAAATCATAACTCATCAGGTTTACCCTATTAACTAAAGGCATTACTTTATCCCATTCAAAGCATGAATCAATACAATTTTTAGTGCCACCAGCAGCAAAACTTATTTCGGCTTTCTTACCTAATTTTTTTCTAAGTTCTTCAATTAGTAAAGTGAAATTATGTTTGTCGTCAGCTGTATACCTATGACCGGGAAAGCCTGCCACTGCTGGGTATTCCCAATCTATATCAATACCATCTGCTTTAAAATAATCTAAAAGAGCCTTGGTTGTTTTTGCAAAAGTTTTTCTTCCATCTGCTCTGCTAAACACTTCCGAGCAAGTAGCGCAAGCACTCCAACCGCCCATTGCAATCATCACTTTTAGAGCTGGATTTCGTGTCTTCAAACCAACCATTCTAGCAATTAAAGCAGAATCTTTGGCAGAACGAATGTTTAAGCTATCGCCTTTTAAATGCCCAAAACTATAAATTAAATGACTAATTTTTTCAATTGGGAAACTATCTATTACAGAGTTATTGCCTGTGTAATAAGCAATAACATTTGGTTTAACCGTTTTTTGCGCTTGCAATTTTAAACCAATGAGACAAATACAAATAATTAGATAAAAGCTGTAAAGTTGTTTGCTAGATTTAATTTGCATCTGTATAGTTTTTTAATCTGTTTTACTGTCGTCTTTAATAATTTCTTGAAGTTCGTTTAATTCTGCCACTTTTTCTGTTGCACCGGCATTTTCATAAGCCGAAATTAAATTTCTAATAACGCGACGAATAATATCAGTATTACTACAAGGACGATAATATTCTGGTAATGCATCTAAATTTAACTGACGGAGAAACTGATCTACATCATGTTTGCCAAAAATATTTCCCTTGTTAAATGCGTTTATATAAAATAATACGCCGTATTCCGTACTTTCCTGTTTGCTCTCATCAATAAACCCTAGAATGAAATGTTGAGGTAAGTTGATGCCATAAATTGGCATATCAAGTTTTTGGGCAAGTGTAGAATAAATGATGGCAAGCGAAATTTGGTTTCCTTTTTTACTTTCTAAAACCTGATTTAAATAAGAGTTTTGTGGGTCGTGATGGTTTTTTGTATTTCCACTAAAGCCAAATTGTTGGTATAAAACGTGGTTAATGAGTTTAACTTTCTCAACAGAACTCATTTCATATTGCAAACCCAACCAAATTTCACGCTTAATTTCTTCTAGCTGAAGAATGATTTTTTGCTCATCCAGGTCTGGATATTGGTAACGATTAATTATTAAAGTGCCTTGCAATAAATCAAACGCACCACTTAAATGCCAAAGGTTTAAATCTTCTTTAACAGTTTTGAATTGAATTTGATGAACTATATTTTCAATACGTTCTTGTAAAAGACCATCGAAAGATTGTTCCCATGCATTTTCTAAAAAATGAATGACTTCTCCGCCATATTCGAGCAGTTTTTGTTCTACATGATGATAAACTTCCTCATCCGGATCATCAAGCAATTTAACTAAGGCACTTATCTCTGCGTTATTTTCCATAAAACATACAACGTTTGCAGTGTTTAATTACTTTTGCAATATATATGATAATTCAATTTATTACAGACTACCTTAAACACCGTTTAACTGCTAAAACCAGACACGGAACGCATTCGCCATTCGTTTATAAGCTAGCAGACGAGGTAATTTACGATTTTACAGACAAATCTGAATACAAAAATATAGAAGCTCAGCGAAAAAAACTTTTTAATGACGATTCTTCAATCACGGTTACAGACCTTGGTGCGGGTTCTCATCTGAATAAGAACCGTACAAAAAAGATTAGTCAGATTGCTAAGAATGCACTAAAAAGCCCAAAGCTTGCACAATTGATTTATAGATTAGCAGAAAATACGAAACCGAAATCTGCTATTGAGTTGGGGACTTGTTTAGGTATAACTTCTGCATACTTAGCTAAAGCCTGCCCTAAAGCACAAATTATTACAATAGAAGGCTGCCCACAAACAGCAGGTGTAGCAAAAAATAATTTCGAAGATTTAAACCTTACTAATATAGAATTGCATGTTGGGAATTTCGATTTGATTTTACCTGATGTTATCGCAAAGCAACCAACTCTAGATTTCGTTTATATTGATGGAAACCACAGAAAGGATGCAACTTTAAATTATTTTAAATGGTGCTTGCCAAAAGTAACTGAAGATTCATTGCTGATTTTTGACGATATTTATTGGAGTCAGGGCATGAAAGAAGCTTGGGAAGAGATTAAAAACCATCCTGATGTTACAGTTACAATTGATTTATTTTGGATTGGATTAGTTTATTTCAAAAAAGGACAGGCAAAAGAGCATTTTAAGCTTAAAATATAAATATTAAAATGGAACCAAAATTAAAGGGCATTCAAAAATTATCTGCACTACGTATTTTGTTGTTGGCTTTTTTTGCCGGAGTTATAGCTTATTTTGGTTCTCTACTTATAGATATGGGTACACTTACTCATGTTATGTTTGCCTGGGATATATTATGTTTGGTGCTGATTAGTCTCCATTGGTATATGTTTTTCCATACTTCGGCAGCTGAAACCCATGTTAAAGCAAAAGTACAGGATGAAACCCGAAGCGAAATTTTTGTGGTCGTATTAGTTTCGACTTTTGCAGGTTTACTTGCCGTAGTTTTATTGCTGATTAATAAGAATATTGAACCTTTAGATTTAACGGTCGCAATTTCTGGTATGTTTTTATCCTGGTTTTTGGTTCACACTACTTTTGGCGTACGTTATGCACATCTTTATTATGGCGATAATGTAAAGACTGGTTCGAGTAAAAATGGCTCAGGATTGGATTTTCCGGGAAATCATGAACCCGATTTTATAGATTTCGCTTATTTTTCTTTTGTTCTAGGGATGACTTTTCAGGTTTCTGATGTAGAAATATCTTCTCGACGAATAAGGCGTTTAGCACTTTTACACAGTTTAATTGCCTTCATTTTTAACACCGTTATTGTAGCATTAACCATAAATGCACTTGCTGGTTTAAGTAAATAATTTTTTTCTCGATAATAATTCTGTTGTTTCGACTAAATGGAGTGATCTTTCAAGGTTGTTTTGCTTTAAGAAATTTGGCTACACTGAGTACTTCGTGGTTCTCGGCTTCGCTCGAATTGGCATTTTTTTTAATAAGCCAATCGTTAATAAACCCGACAAACGCGGCGGCCCCGATTTTTTATGCGGGCTATAGCAAATGGCGGGACTGCAATTGCTAAGATCTTAAATCCGTTCGTTTACAATTATAAAAATATATTAATCAGCTATTTAAATATTTAAACTGCTTTTTAAGTTAAATAACTGCTCTTATAGTTGTATAACTGAAAAATAAGTTATATGTTTGGTTATGGAAGAATTAACAAAAACAGAAGAACGTATTATGCAAGTTTTATGGAAATTGCAAAAGGCATTTGTTAAAGATGTAATTGATGAACTGGATGATGAACCAAAACCACCATACAATACCATTTCTTCTATTGTAAGACTTTTAGAGAAAAAAGGTTACATCAATTACAAAGCCTACGGAAAAACTTACGAATACTTTCCTGCGATTACAAAAGAAGAATATGCTAAAACAACATTCTCTAAATTGTTTTCTGGTTATTTTGATAGTTCGCCTGCAAGTTTATTGTCGTTTATGGTAAAGGAAGAAAAGCTTAGTGAAAAGGATATAGAAGAAATCAAGAAAATTATTGAACAAAACTCCTAGCTATGATTTTAATTTATCTTTTAAAGGTTTCGGCTTGCGTTGCAATTTTTTTTGCTACTTACCAGCTTTTGTTAGCAAAGCTTACGTTTTTCAAATTAAACAGAACTTATCTTCTTTTTACGCTTATTGTTAGCTTTATTATTCCTACGCTAACTATAGAAAATAAGCACGAAGCAATTGTTGGTAAAAAACCAACTGAACTAAAGGTTGCTTACAGTCATGATAATTCTTTTGAAGCAGATTTTAACGAAAATAGTAGTGCTCTTCTTGATTTTTCAAAATGGAAAGAAATGCTCGAATACGTTTATTATGCAGTTTTATTGGGGTTTTTGATTAAAACATTGGTTACTATAGGTTATATTAAATTTGTGCTAAATAAGTTTAAATTAACAAAAGTTGGGCCTGTAGTTTTTGTTAAGGCCGAATCGAAAATTAAGAATTGTTCTTTTCTTAATCAAATAGTTGTCGATTCTTCACTCGCAAAAGAAGAACAGGATTTAGTTATTCAGCACGAAAGAATACATGTAAATCAAGCGCACAGTATTGATAAGTTATTGGTAAACATTGCAGTCTGCGTTTTATGGTTTAACCCGATTATTTATTTGTGGCGCTTGGCAATTGACAATAACCATGAGTTTTTGGCCGATGAAGCAACTTCTGTATCAATTGATAAGAAGATTTATGCTTCGCTTTTGTTAAATCTTGCCAGTCCCGTAAGTAATTTCCCAACCAATAACTTTAGTAAACTCCCACTTAAAAAAAGAATTATGATGATGTACAAAAAACCCAATCGTCCGATGAAAAGATTTATCTATTTAGCTATCCTTCCAGTTGTTTGTTTCTGTTGCGTGGCTTTCATCAATCAAAAAGAGGTAATAACTGAAAAGCAAATTTCTAAAAATGGTGAAGTAAATCAACAGGAAGTTTTGCCGGTTAGAGATGAGTCACATCCAGTTTTGGATGTGGTGAAGCAGGATAGTATTTCAAAACCAGAAGAAACGATTATCTCTTTTACTAACCAAAATAATTTAGATACTATTGCATTGACTACTAATCTGGTAGATGAAATACCGAACAATAATGTTTCAATTGATGATGAAATCAAAGCTTTAAAAACAGGTAGAGAATTAATTTTAGTTATTGATGCTGGACATGGCGGTAAAGATGGTGCGGTCGAAGGTGTGGGAGGAATTAAGGAAAAAGACCTGAATTTGAGAGCTGCTCAAATCCTTAAAGAAGAGGCTGATAAAAGAAATATTAATGTGGTTTTAACACGAAGTACCGATAAAATGATCTCGCTTCGCGACCGCTTACCTGATGAAACAGCGACTGCCTTTATTTCCATGCACCATAATTCGATGCCAAAACCTAACATTAAACCACCATTTGAAGGTATTGAGGTTTTTGTTTCAAAATCTAATCCGAATATAAAAATGGCAGAGAAGTTTGGGGTTAGTTTGCTCAGTGCTTTAAGCCAATTATCGGGTATCGAAGTTCGTGACAGTTTGAAAGATGCAAACTTGCTTTTAACAAGAGAATCGAAAATTCCTGCTGTAGTGCTGGAGTTGGGGAATATTAGCAGCGAAAAAAGTTTAGCTTATGTGAGTGATGAGCAGAATTTAAGAAGAATCAGCAATTTGATTTTGGATGGCTTTGTAGCATTTAGTAAGCATTAACTACTAATCTTTAAAAACTAAAAATGGAACTACTAATTTACCTTTTAAAAGTAAGTGCGTGTTTAGCCTTATTCTTTAGTTTCTATTTGCTTGTTTTAAGAAGGCTAACGTTTTTTAAGATTAATCGTTTCTATTTACTCGGAAGTTTGGTTTTTAGCTTTGCTATTCCTGCAATGCAGTTTACCATCGAGCAGGAAATTTCATTTAACCAAAAGGAGTTTACAAATAGAACCTTAGTTACAGCTCAATCTGATTATTTGATAGAGAAATCTAACCCAATTCATACAACTGCATTTCCTGTAGTAAAGGAAACAGCCTATAATTGGATTGCTTTAATATACTATGGTTATGGTTTGGTGGCTTTGGCTATGGTCTTGGTTTGTATTTTTCAAATAGTACGCTTAATTAAGTACACCAGAGATTACACGAGTGAATTTAATGGCTTAAAACTCATTTCTAAAACCAAAGGCTTTACCAATTGCTCGTTTTTTAATTATGTTTTTATTGATGAAACAAAGCTCAGTGAAACCGATTTACAGGTTTTATTGAAACACGAACAAATTCATTCAAAACAGTTTCATTCTATCGATAAGATATTATTGATGATAGCTAAAGCGATATTGTGGTTTAACCCAATAATTTATCTTTTTGATGATGCCTTAGAACAAACACATGAATACGAAGCCGATGAAGCAACCTCTGAAAGTTTTGGAAACCACGCGTATGCGGGCTTATTGTTAAGATTAGCGGTTAATAAAAGTGAAATGCCTCTTATCCATAATTTTGTTAAAAGTCCGATTAAAGAACGGGTTAGGATGTTGTTTTGCAAAAAGTCTAATGGCATAAAAAAAACAATTTACTTATTTGCTTTGCCAATCGGTTTAGCATTGCTATGGCTATTTTCAGTACAAATCGTTTATGCTGAAGTAAGACATCTAACTGATTTAGGATTTAAAAATAAGCGACCCATAATTGCAAGGAATAAAATAAAAGAGGAAGAAAAAACTGTACTAACATCAGGGTTTAAGAAGCAAAAAATATTCTCTTTTCAAAAGGTAGATACAACTAAATCCATCAAATTAATTATCCCAAAAATTATTTCTTCTTCAAAAATTATAGGCAATGTAAAATCTAAATCAGTTTATCTGGAAGATGCTGTTATCGAAATTCAGGGGGACAAGTTGAAGGCAAAATCTGTTGAATGGGATAGAGTAAATAATCTGCTTACGGCTTATAAGGCAGAAAATTTTAATGGGTCTTATGGAGTCATTTCCGAGAAAATTGTATTTGATTTAAAAGCTGGAACTTATAAAACATTCGATTCATCTGATGATAGGTCTCGAAAATCGTTTGGAAATTATAATATAAGGCAGAATGATTTGGTTAATGAGGGATTTTGATATTCTGTTTTAGATTCTGCAAAACTTAGTAAAGATAAATCGGTAATATCTTTGTATGGAAAGGCAAAGATATATTTCAGAAATATGATTATCGATGCGGATGAAATTATTTTAAACCAAAAAAATAATTCAGGTATGGCTTAAAATCTTGTTCTTACAAGGGAATCAGGAACAAAGATTAAAGGCTCGAATGCGAAGTTTAATCTTAATGGAAAAGTAGAAATTTGGCAGTATTCTGGCGAAAATATCGTTGTAGAACCTTAGTTTTATCCGGAAATATTTTATAAATTAAAACTTAAACAGCAAAGTGCAAAAACAGGAAATGAAGAGGAGCAAAGAAGAAGTAATTAGTTATGAAAGATGTAAAATGGATACAAAATGAGTACTTCCATTGTATATCTTACCTTTTCCACTATTAAAATGCTTCTGCTAAACTGATGTAGAACCCACTTTGGCGTTTTTCATTAGCTAATTTTTCACCTACGCCGTAATCTACTCGTACGCTTAAGCCTTTTGCAGTATCGAAGAAATATCGACCGCCAAAACCATAGTTAGGTTTTAAGCTTTTAAAATCGAAATTTCCATTATCGAAAACTTTACCTGCACCCGCAAAGGCTACAATTCCGAAGCGGTTCATAAAGCGATAACGTAATTCTACCTGCGATGCCATAAGGTGTTCATCACGATAACGGCCGCCATAGTAACCACGCATTATCTGGTCGTTGCCCAATTGTTGCAACAAATAAAAAGGTGTTTTAGAGCCTTGTATGGTATAATATATTCCTTGTACACCAAAAACAACTTTCTTACTAATAGACCAAAAGTTTCTTAAATCTAATTTTATCTGGCTTCCGGTAAAGCTATCGCCACCAAAAAAATGAGGCGCATATTGGTAGGTAACTCGACCAAAGAAACCTTTAGTAGGGTAGTTGTTCGAATTTCGGGTGTCGTAACTTTGGCTTAAGCCAAGGTATACAACAGAACCACCGTCTTTATCTAAAATTGTGGGGTTGTTACTGAAAATTCCACCAACTGTTTGGTCTGCGAATTTATAATTTTCAAAACCAAGAGAAATACCTGTATAGGCATTGCTGATAAAACTTTCTTCAGCATCAAAGAGCGCTTTAATTTGGTTCATAACCAATTTATCTTCATCAGATTTTTGGGTGTTGTTCCCAATTCCGTAAAAGTTAAACGGCATCTTTTTTAAGCGAACATCACCAATGAAATGGTACTTGTTTCCTGGCGACCAAGCATCACCCTTAAAAGCAACATTATATGTTTTCTTTGTAGAATAGGTCGCATTTAAAGAGAAGTTAGAACTTCTGGTAATTGTGTCTTTTCTATCTGTATAATAAGAATAAATGAGGCCTACGCCGAATTCAAGACCAGTTTCCTGAGCATAACCGAAAGAAGGAATTGGTAGAAAACTAGCTTTACGGGTAGTATCTTTTTCGTTTGATAGTAACTTTTGTATTAATTTTTTTTGTGCCCAAAGTGAATTGGCTAATATAGAGAATAAGATTAGTAGCAAGAGTTTTTTCATCGGCACAAATGTAGGATAAAATTATTTTTAAACCTCTCTAGATTATGCAGCATCTCCATTAGAATTTTATAACCCAATAACCAATAAACTTAAGTTTTACCCAAAATTGCCTGTAACCTAGCTTCAACTTTCTCTTTGCTATCTGCTCCAGGATCTTTTATAATTGGGCCATTTACCGGAGCAAACAAAACAAGTGGAATAGCGGCGGATTCAAATAGATTTCGTAACGCTCCTCTTTATCTACATTCACTTTGTAAAAAATGATCCGGTCAAATCTATTTTATGTTTTGAGTTGGCGGTTAAAAAGCCCAGCAATTAAGCAGTTCAGCAATTCTAAAAATTAAACTATTCAACAGTTAACCTAAATCTGTACTTTTGCAGCCGAACAATAAAAATTTAGAAATGAGCAATACAAGAGGACCAATATCTCAGTTTATGGAGCGTAATTACCTCCATTTTAATGCTGCGGCAATGATGGATGCAGCTAAAGGTTACGAAACACATTTGGATGAAGGTGGTAAAATGATGATTACTTTAGCTGGCGCAATGAGCACTGCTGAATTGGGTATATCTCTTGCAGAAATGATTCGTCAGGATAAGGTTTCAATTATTTCTTGTACAGGTGCTAACTTAGAAGAAGATATTATGAATCTTGTTGCACACTCACATTACAAACGCGTACCCAATTATAGAGATTTGAGTCCGCAGGATGAATGGGATTTATTAGAAAACCATTATAACCGCGTTACTGATACTTGCATTCCAGAGGAAGAAGCTTTCCGTCGTTTACAAAAACATATCCAAAAAATTTGGATGGATGCCGAGCAGGCGGGTGAGCGTTATTTTCCGCACGAATTTATGTACAAAATGCTTTTAAGTGGCGATTTAGAACAATATTACGAAATCGATCCAAAAAATTCTTGGATGTTGGCTGCTGCTGAGAAGAATTTGCCAATCGTTGTTCCAGGATGGGAAGATTCTACCATGGGTAATATCTTTGCTTCTTATGTAATGAAAAACGAATTAACAGCAACAACTGTTAAGGGTGGTATAGAATATATGGGTTGGTTAGCAGATTGGTATATCGCAAATAGTGCAGGAAAAGGAATTGGATTTTTTCAAATCGGTGGTGGTATTGCTGGCGATTTCCCGATTTGCGTTGTACCTATGCTTTACCAGGATATGGAAATGGAGAATATTCCTTTCTGGAGTTACTTCTGTCAGATATCGGATTCTACAACATCTTATGGTTCATATTCCGGTGCTGTACCGAACGAAAAAATTACTTGGGGTAAATTAGATATTCATACACCTAAGTTTATTGTAGAGAGTGACGCAACAATTGTAGCGCCACTAATGTTTGCCTGGATATTAAAACAATAATTTGAAAACTTAACAAAACCAAATCGGTTTTGAGTATGCTCATTTGAGATAAACTTCGATAATGAGCATTTTTGTTTACTGATAGGCTTGAAACTGCATTTGTTTAGAATGATTATAAATTGTATTTCAAGTCAGTATTATGTCATGGGATTTATTAATAAGTTATACTTTTGTTCAAGTTTTGATGGGGATATATCATTCTAAGCATCAATTTCACAACAAAAAGTAAATTAAATAAGTATAAAGTGTTCATTATGAGAGATATCTCGATGATTTTAAAAAACGTTTGGAAGTCGTTATTCCTGTTTTCAGCTATTTCCGTAATTGCGGCTTCTACCGTTAATGCGCAAGATGCTGCTGCCGGAAGGACGCTTTTCAAAGCGAAATGTACGTCGTGCCATGCATTAGATCAAAAAATGGTTGGTCCTGCTTTAACAGGTGTGAGCGATCGTCACCCAGAAGCTTTTCTTTTAAAGTGGATTCCAAACTCACAGGGTTTGGTTGCGTCAGGCGATCCTGCTGCTGTTAAACTTTTCAATGAAAATGGTAAAGTAGCAATGACTTCTTTTCCTGAATTGGATGAGGCTAAGGTTAAAGACATTTTAGCATACATTAAAGAAGGTGAGCCTAAGCCAAAAGCTGGTGCCGAAGGTGCTGCTGCTCCAAAAGATGATACGACTTCAGGTTTATCTCTTGCGGGTATTGTTGCCATCGTTGCTATTGCAATTGTGATTTTAGTAATCTTAGGTCGTGCTTCTAAATTATTAGAGCGCTTAATTTTACAAAAACAAGGTATCGAAATTGAAGAAGATGTGCCTTTAAAGGTAGGTGTTCGCAAAATGTTCAAAAACAAGAAGTTTGTTATGTTCTTCATTTTGTGTTTAATTATCGCTTTAGGTTCATGGGGTTGGATGGGTATGTGGAACACAGGTGTTCACACAGGATACCAACCAGTACAACCAATTAAATTCTCTCACGAGTTACATGCTGGTATCAATCAAATCGATTGCCAATACTGTCACTCAGGTGCATTTAAGTCAAAAAATGCTTCTATTCCATCGTTAAATGTTTGTATGAACTGCCATAAAGCAGTGCAGGCTAGAACAGAAGATGGTCAAATCTCACCAGAGATTAAGAAAATTTACAATGCTTTAGGTTACGATCCTGAAACTCAGAAATACGATAAGAGTAAAGAAAAACCAATGGAATGGGTGCGTGTACACAATCTTCCGGATTTCGCTTACTTCAATCACTCTCAACACGTAGTTGTTGCAGAAGATGCAATTCGTAAAGCAAAAGGATTACAGCCAACTGAACCTGTGTGTTTCGCTTGTCACGGTCCGGTTAATACAATGGAAGAAATTTATCAATATTCTCCGTTAACCATGAAATGGTGTATTAACTGCCACAAAGAGACTGATATTTCTGGTCAAAAAGATAATGCTTTCTACGCTAAGGTTATCGAAGCGCATGAGAAAATTAAAAAAGGCGAGAAAATTACACCAGCGTTATTGGGTGGTTTAGAGTGTGGTAAATGCCACTATTAATAGTTAGAGTTTTAGTAAGAACGTTCGATAAACAGTAATATAGCTTAAATGGAAAGCAATAAAAAATACTGGAAAGGCTTAGAGGAGTATAACAATACACCCGATTTTGTTAAAAATAGCAAAAACGAATTTGCCGAGCCACTTCCAATAGAAGATGTTTTAAATGAAGCAGGGTTAAGTACCGTTACCCCACGCCGCGACTTTTTAAAGGCGTTAGGTTTTGGTTTAGGTGCGGTTACTTTGGCAGCATGTCAAACAGCCCCGATTCATAAATCTATTCCTTATTTGGTAAAACCTGAAGAGGTTACTCCAGGTATTCCTAACTATTATACTTCTAGCTTTAATGGCCAGAGTATTTTAGTTAAAACTAGAGAAGGTCGTCCGATTAAAATAGAACCAAACCCGAATGCAGGTAAATTTAACCGCGGTACGGATGCAAGAGCGCAAGCTTCGGTTTTAGATTTATACGATGTATCTAAATTAAAAGCACCGGTTCTTAAAAACGAAGAAACAACTTGGGCAAAAATCGACAGCTTTGTAAAAGGTGAGTTGGCTAAAGCACAAGCTTCGGGTAAAAAGATTCGTGTTGTTGCATCAACAGTAAATAGCCCTTCTACAAATGCTGTTTTAGCACAGTTTACTACAAAGTATCCTGCTGCTAAACTGGTTCAGTACGATGCTGTTTCTTATACAGGTATTATTCAGGCAAATCAAAATAGTTTTGGTAAAGCTGTTTTACCTAAATATAATTTTGATAAAGCAGATTTAGTTGTAAGTTTCAGTGCCGATTTCTTAGGTACTTGGATTAGCGGAGAAGAGTTTACTGCTCAATACACAACTAACCGTGATTACAAATCATTAGAAAATAAAAAAATGAGTCGCCACATTCAATTTGAAAGTGGTATGAGCTTAACAGGTACTAATGCAGATACTCGTGTTCCGGTTAAATTGTCGGAAGAAGGCCCTGCGTTAATCGCTTTATATAATGCAATTACAGGTCAATCTTTACCTGGTGGAACATTGCCTAACAATGCTACTGCTGATAAAGTAATTAAGTTGGTTGCTAAAGAACTTGTTCAAAATAAAGGTAAAGCACTCGTAGTTTGTGGTTCTAACGATGTTTCTACTCAAATCTTAGTAAATGCTATCAACGCTGCTATCGGAAGTTATGGCACTACAATCGATTTAGATAATCCTTGCTATTTATACGCAGGTAATGATGCTGAATTCAATGGTTTAATAGCTGAAATGGGGCGTGGAGAAGTTGGTGCTGTTTTATTCTTAAATAGTAATCCGGTTTACGACTTCATGAATTCAAAAGCATTTACCGAAGCTTTAGCTAAGGTTCCTGCAAAAATCTCTTTTGCAGATAGAGCTGATGAAACAGCTTCACTTTGTGATGCCATTGCAATTAACCATAACTATTTAGAGTCATGGGGTGATTCGAGTGCTTACGAAGGATATTACTCAATCGTTCAGCCTACAATAAACCCGGTTTTCAACAGTCGTCAGGCAGAAGAAAGTTTATTAACATGGGCAGATGCTCCGGTTAAGGATTACTATCAGTTTGTTCGTAGCAATTGGGAAGCTAAAATGCTACCGGCACTTGGTATGTCTTGGTCTGACGTTTTAGAAAAAGGTGTTGTTACAGTAACTGCTAAACCAGCAGCCGCTTATAGCTTCACTCAATCTGTAGCTCCGGTTGTAGAATCAATTCTAAAAAGCAGCAAGGCATTAACAAAAGATATCGAATTACAGGTTTACGAAAACATCCCAATGCGTGATGGTAAAAATGCAAACAATGCATTCTTACAAGAATTACCTGATCCGGTTTCAAAAGTAACCTGGGATAACTATGTTGCTCTTGCGCCTAAATTTGCAGAGAAATTAAAAATAAAAGAATTTGATGTTGTAACTGTTAAAGGAGGCAACGGATATTCAATCGACTTACCTGTTCTTATCCAGCCAGGACAAGCACAAGGAACTGCTTCAATCGCTTTAGGCTATGGTCGTACTAAAGTTGGTAAAGCAGGTAATGATGTTGGTAAAAATGCATTCCCATTCGTTTCATTTGTAAACGGAACTATGCAATACGCCACTTCAGTAACAATTACACCAACTGGTGGATATTACGAATTAGCACAAACACAAACTCACCACTCTTTCGAGGGTCGTGCTGTAATTAAAGAAGCAACATTCAAAGAATACTTAAAGGATAGTTCTGCTGGTAACCATAAAGGCGACCATAAAAACTACGACCTTTGGGATAAATATGAACAACCAGGTAACAGCTGGGTTATGGCAATCGATTTGAATGCTTGTACAGGTTGTGGCTCATGTGTTGTAGCATGTAACGTAGAAAACAACATTCCTGTAGTTGGTCGTGATGAGGTTCGCCGTCGTCGTGAAATGCACTGGATTCGTATTGACCGTTACTATAGCTATGAAAGCAATGGTGAAGAAATTTCTAAAGAAAAAGAGATTGCTAAATTAGAAGATTTAGATCACGTTTCTGTTGTTCACCAACCAATGTTATGTCAACACTGTGATCATGCACCATGCGAAACCGTTTGTCCTGTATTAGCAACAGTACACTCATCAGAAGGTTTAAACCAAATGGCTTATAACCGTTGTGTGGGTACTCGTTACTGTGCGAATAACTGTCCATACAAAGTGCGTCGTTTTAACTGGTTCAACTACTGGAACGATTCTCGTTTCGATAACTATTTAAATAACGAGTTTACTCAATTAGTTTTAAATCCTGATGTAACTACACGTTCACGTGGTGTTATGGAGAAATGCTCGATGTGCGTTCAACGTATCCAGGCAGGTAAATTACAAGCTAAAATAGAGAAACGTCCATTAAAAGATGGCGATATTAAAATGGCTTGTCAGGAAGCTTGCTCAGCAAACGCAATCATTTTTGGTGATGCGAACGATCCTAATTCGGAGGTTTCAAAAGCTTTACGTTCAGAGCGTATCTACTACGTTTTAGAAGAAATTAACGTGAAACCAGGTATCGGATATATGACAAAAATTAGAAATACAGATACAACAGTACAAGCGTAAGCTTTAGTATAAAGAAAATACAAATTATGTCAGGACATAACGAATCAATACTTAGAGAACCATTAATTACCGGCGATAATATCACGTATGCTAAAATTACGGATGATATTTTGAGCCCGGTAGAAAATAAGCCAAACAAAGCTTGGTGGATTGGGTTCACTTTTGCCTCACTAGGTGCTTTACTTTGGGTTGTAGCAGTAAGCTATACCTTTTGGAACGGTATCGGTGCTTGGGGTTTAAATAAAACAGTGGGTTGGGCGTGGGATATTACCGGCTTCGTATGGTGGGTAGGTATCGGTCACGCCGGAACACTTATTTCAGCTGTACTATTACTCTTCCGTCAAAACTGGAGAAATTCAATTAACCGTTCGGCAGAGGCTATGACTATATTTGCGGTAATTTGTGCGGCAACTTATGTTGTATCTCACATGGGCCGTCCTTGGTTGGCATATTGGGTTTTACCATTACCAAATCAATTTGGTTCACTTTGGGTAAACTTTAATTCGCCCCTTGTTTGGGATATGTTTGCAATCTCAACTTATTTCTCTGTATCGTTATTATTCTGGTACACAGGTTTATTGCCTGATATTGCAACAATTCGCGACCGTGCTACAGGCATGCGTAAAAAAGTATATACTATCTTTTCATTCGGATGGAGTGGAAGTGTTAAAACCTGGCAACGTTTCGAAGCTGTGTCTTTAATTCTTGCAGGTATATCTACGCCACTTGTACTATCAGTACACACAATTGTATCAATGGACTTTGCAACTTCAGTAATTCCAGGATGGCACACTACAATTTTTCCTCCTTACTTTGTTGCTGGTGCGATTTTCTCAGGCTTTGCTATGGTGTTAACTTTATTATTGGTTGCACGTAAAGTATTAGGCCTTGAAAACTACATCACCATGTTCCACATTGAGTCGATGAATAAAATCATCATCTTAACGGGTTCAATAGTTGGTGTTGCTTATTTAACAGAGTTCTTTATTGCGTGGTACTCAGGTTCAGAATATGAGCAGTACGCATTTATCAATCGTTCTACTGGTCCATATTGGTGGGCATATTGGATGATGATGACTTGTAACGTAATCTCACCACAGCTACTTTGGTTTAAGAAAATTCGTTTAAGCATCAGAGCTACATGGATTTTATCAATCGTAGTAAATATCGGTATGTGGTTCGAACGTTTCGTAATTATCGTTACTTCGTTACACCGTGATTATATTCCTTCGAGTTGGGCAATGTTTTATCCAACCTGGGTTGATGTAAGTGTATTTGTTGGTTCAATCGGACTATTCTTTACTTTGTTCTTATTATTCTTGAGAGTATTACCTTCAATCGCTATAGCAGAGGTTAAATTATTATTAAAAACTGCAAGTGAGCAAGCAAAATTGAAACAGATTAAAGAAGGTCATGAGGATAAAGAGTATGTAGCAGAATACATAGAGTCTTTAGAGAAATTTGATAGTGTTAAACAAGAAGATTACGCAAAAATATAACAATGAGTGATATCAAATATATTTTAGGCAGCTTTGGCGACCCTGACGAAATGATGCATGGCATCGAGAAACTTCAGGAAAATAACATCAGTATTTTTGATGTTTACACACCGATGCCTATACACGGAATAGAAGCTAAATTAGGAATTAAAAGATCGAGAATTGATATCGCAGCATTTTGCTTTGGTATTACAGGTACCTGCGCCGCTTTTGCATTAATCTATTTTTGCGCAGTAATCGATTGGAAAGTAAACATAGGTGGTAAACCATCATTTGCATTACCGGATTTTATTCCGATAATGTTCGAATTAACAGTATTATTTTGTGCTTTCGGAATGGTTTTAACTTACTATGCTTCTACACACTTATTTCCGGGTAGAGCACCAAGAGTAATGGATTTACGTGCTACTGATGATAGATTTGTTATCGCGGTAGATGCACATGAAAATGCAGCTCATACTTTAATTGATAGTTTATTAAAAGATGCGGGTGCTTTAGAAGTAAAGTATAATGAAAGGAAGTACATTAGCTATGAATAAGAATAAATTTGTTTATGCCGCGTTTTTAGCTATCGCTTTTGCAGCTACTTTTTCGGCTTGTAAAGATAAACGCAGTACCGGGCTTGAGTATGCCAGGAACATGTATGATCCGATTGCTTACAATCCAGATCAGCCAAATAAGAATTTTAAAGATGGTAAAACAGCACAATTACCACCTGCAAATACAAAACCTGTAGGTTTTGAAGAATACGACAAGTATCCTAATACTTTAGAAGGATATAATGAAGCTGGTGTAAAAATGGTTAATCCATTACCAGTAGATAGTACTAACCTTGCACAAGGTAAGCACTCGTTTGTAGTATTCTGTGCGCCATGTCATGGTGAAAAAGGAGATGGTCAAGGTCACTTAGTTAAAATTGAAAAATTTAGCGGTGTTCCTGCATACCAAACTGGTGCTTCATCAAGAGGTGGTAATATGGTTGATCTTACTGCAGGTAAAATCTATCATACCATTACATATGGTGTAAATAACATGGGCTCGCATGCTTCACAAATCTCACCAACAGATCGTTGGAAAGTAGTGATGTATGTTCAACAATTACAAAAAGGACAATAAGTAAAGCAGAATATAAATGGGAACTCACAATATTAATTTTAGTGAACAATTTGAGTTTACAGGAAGAGTAAAAACTTTAAGTATAGTTGGTATCGCTTTAGGTATCGCTGCTGTTGCTTATGGTTTCATCGCTGGTGATAAAGTAATGCACGAGCGTACTTTTGCCAACCTGTTGCTTATGGGATATTACTTTGCATGCGTTTGTATGTCAGGTATGTTTTTCCTTGCAATTCAATTTGTAGCTCAGGCAGGATGGTCTGCTTCAATTTTACGTGTACCGCAAGCTATGGCGAAAACATTGCCAATTGCGGCTGTAATACTTGTTGTAATTATTTCTGCGGGTTTATACACACACAACTTATATCACCACTGGAATGCTGAAGGTTTAACAGACCCAAATAGCCCGCACTATGATTCCATAATTGCAGGTAAATCAGTTTTCTTAAATGTACCTTTCTTTTTGGGGAGGCAAGTTGTATTTTTAGGTGTATATAGCATCTTTGCAATGCTTTTTGTTAAACTTTCATATAATGAAGATTTAGCTGGTGGTTTAAATTCATACAGAAAGAGCTTTAAAAATGCTTGTATCTTCCTAGTAATTTACGGTTTTACAACGCCAATTTTTGCTTTCGATACAATTATGTCGCTAGAGGCACATTGGTTCTCAACTATGTTTGGCTGGTATAACTTTGCTGCAATGTGGGTTAGTAGTTTAGCCACTATCGCTATTATTCTTATCTTATTAAGAAGAGCAGGTTACATGCAATGGGTTAATAATAGCCATTTACACAACTTAGGTCAGTTTATTTTTGGTTTCTCTATCTTCTGGACTTATGTATGGTTCGCACAGTTCTTATTAATTTACTATGCAAACATGCCAGAAGAAACTGTTTATTTTTACAGACGCTTTGAATATTATAAGTTCTGGTTTTTCTTAAACCTTGCAATGAACTTCTTAGCTCCTGTATTATTATTAATGGATAGAGATAACAAAAGAACAGATGCTAAATTATTATTTGTATCTATAGTTGTATTACTAGGTCACTGGGTAGATTATTACCAAATGATTATGCCTGGTGCAGTAGAAGATGGTCATAACGGTTTCGGAATTGTTGAAATTGGTACTGCTATAGGTTTTGTAGGATTGTTTACCTTTACGGTTTTAACAGCACTTAGTAAAAAGCCTTTAATTGCAAAAAATCACCCTTTATTACAAGAGAGTTTGCATCATCAGCTTTAATTGATGATTTTATAAAAGCGAATATTTTAATTATTATATAGAAGTACAGCGTACTACTTTTAAGAAAATGAGTTTAAGAAAGTTTATCACGAATAAAACGACCGCAGCTTTAGCAGTATTACTTACTGTTTTTGCAAACACGAGCGTATTTGCTCAAGATGCAGCAGCAGGAGCTGCCGCGGCAACAAAAGTTGATATGGGCGAGGTTTATAAATCAGTAATATTTTATATACTGATATTCCTTGCTGTATGTTTATTCATTGCTATTATTGGGAAATCAATAAGAGTTTACGAATTAAGCCGCGAAGCACAAGGCAAACCAGTAGGTATTAACTGGAACAGAGTAAATGCAAGTTTATTTGCATTGTTCCTTGTTTTAGGTTTATATGGTGTGTATTGGGAATATACGGTTCATGGTTCAATGCTACTGCCAGATGCGGCATCTGTGCATGGAAAGCGTATTGATGAAATGTTTAACCTAACATTAATCATCACTACAATCGTTTTCATTGCAACACATATTTTATTGTTCGGATTTTCTTATTTATATAAATATTCATCAAAAAGAAAAGCCTATTATTACCCACACAATAATACAATTGAAAAAATATGGACTATTGTTCCGGCACTAGTTTTAACTGTATTGGTGTTAATGGGCTTTTTAACCTGGAGATCTATTTTTTACAAAGTAGATGACCCTAAAAATATGCCTATTCAAATCGAAGTTACTTCAGAGCAATTTAAATGGTCTATCCGTTATGCAGGAGCTGATGGTGTTGTAGGTCATAAAAATTACAAGTTAACCACTGCTACAAATACTTTAGGTATCGATTTTAAAGATATTCAATCTCGTGATGACCAAATGGCGGATGAGATGGTTATTCCAGTAGGTAAACCAATTAAACTTCTTTTAACAAGTAAAGATGTTATTCACAGTTTTTACATGCCACATTTCAGGGTTCAATTGAATACTGTTCCTGGTATGCAAACGATTTTCGAATTT
The DNA here is from genome assembly GCF_042650905.1 of Pedobacter jamesrossensis. Taxonomy (NCBI): domain Bacteria; kingdom Pseudomonadati; phylum Bacteroidota; class Sphingobacteriia; order Sphingobacteriales; family Sphingobacteriaceae; genus Pedobacter; species Pedobacter jamesrossensis. Next base: position 50,785 of record NZ_JBHSBY010000004.1, read on the forward strand.
ACGCCAACGATCACAACTGCAGAGATGCAACAAAAAACAAATGATCCAAACTTTAATTATCTTTTCTATTGTGCTAAGATTTGTGGTTCAGGTCACTACAACATGCAAAAAGTTGTACGTGTAGTTTCGGAGGCTGAATACAAAACTTGGTTAGCTGAACAAAAAACGTATTTAAACGACGATTTAAGAAAACAATTTAATTTGCCGGTTGCACCGTCTGCTGTTAAAGCAGAAGCAGATTCAACAGCTACAGATACTGCAGCAGTGAAAACAAACCAAATGGCTTTAAATAAATAATATACCGAAGAGCGAAAAGAATTATGTCAACAATAGCATTACACGACGAACACAATCACGATCACGCTGATCACGGACACCATAAGGAGACGTTAATCTCGAAGTACATCTTCAGTATGGACCATAAAATGATTGCTAAGCAATTTTTGATAACTGGTATTATTATGGCGGTTATTGCAATGGGCTTATCTATTTTATTCCGTATTCAATTAGCTTGGCCGGATAAAAACTTTCCATTCTTAGAGACATTTTTAGGTAAATGGGCTGAAGGTGGTCGTATTAAATCAGATTTCTATCTTGCATTGGTAACCATTCACGGTACCATCATGGTATTCTTTGTATTAACCGCAGGATTAAGTGGTACATTTAGTAACTTATTAATTCCTTTACAGATAGGGGCAAGAGATATGGCATCGCCATTTCTGAATATGCTTTCGTACTGGTTCTTCTTTACTGCTTGTGTAGTTATGATGGCTTCATTTTTCATCCAAACGGGTCCTGCATCTGGTGGATGGACAGTTTACCCGCCTTTATCGGCACTTCCAACAGCTATACCGGGCTCAGGAATGGGCATGACGATGTGGTTAATTAGTATGGTGCTTTTTGTTGCGTCGTCATTAATGGGTGGTATTAACTATGTAAGTACAATCTTAAACATGCGTACTAAGGGCATGGATTTATGGAAAATGCCTTTAACCATCTGGGCGTTTTTCTTAACGGCTATTTTAGGTATTTTATCATTCCCAGTATTAGTTGCAGGTGTGGTGTTATTGGTATTTGATAGAAGTTTCGGAACAAGTTTCTATCTTTCAGATATCGTAATGGGTACAAACATTTTACCTAACGAAGGTGGTTCTCCAATTTTATGGCAACACTTATTCTGGTTCTTAGGTCACCCTGAGGTATATATTGTAATTATGCCTGCTTTAGGTATTTCATCTGAGGTAATTTCTGTAAACTCACGTAAACCAATCTTTGGTTACCATGCTATGGTTTATTCGTTAATTGGTATTACCGTACTTTCGTTCATCGTTTGGGGTCACCATATGTTTGTAACGGGTATGAACCCTTTATTGGGTGGTGTATTTATGATTACCACTTTGATTATTGCAGTACCGTCAGCAGTAAAAACATTTAACTATTTGGCAACTTTGTGGAGAGGAAACATTCGTTTTACTCCAGCAATGTTATTTGCTATAGGTTTAGTGTCGTTCTTTATCTCAGGTGGTTTAACTGGTTTATTCTTAGGTAATGCTTCATTAGATATTAATTTACACGATACATATTTTGTTGTAGCTCACTTTCACTTAGTAATGGGTTCTGCGGCAATATTTGGTATGCTTGCTGGTGTTTATCACTGGTTCCCTAAAATGTTCGGTAGAATGATGAATGCAAAATTGGGTTATCTGCACTTCTGGTTAACTTTCATTGCAGCTTATTTAGTTTTCTTCCCATTACACTTTTTAGGTTTAGATGGTGTTCCACGTCGTTACTATGCTTTCACTGAATTCGAATTCATGAAAAAATGGTTAACAGTAAACGTGTTTGTAACTTGGGCAGCTATTATTGCGGCACTTGCACAGGTTGCTTTCCTTTTCAACTTCTTTTATTCAATCTTCAAAGGTAAAGTATCACCTCAAAATCCATGGGAATCTAATACTTTAGAGTGGACTGCACCAGTTGAACATCTTCATGGAAACTGGCCAGGAGAGATTCCAACAGTTTACAGATGGCCTTATGACTATAGCAAACCTGGTCATGATGAAGATTTTATACCTCAAACAGTACCTTTCTCTCAAACGATGAGTTCTAATTTGCCTCATGATTTTGAAGGAAATACTGAAGCAGAAAAAATTCAACAAGATTGGGAAATAGCCAATCCTGTTACAGAAAATAAGGGCTAGTAGTATAGCTTTAACAAAATTGTAAAGGGGTATCTGATTAAGTTTCTGCTTATCCGGATACCCTTTTCATCTTAATAGATTATGATCAGCAGATCAGAACAACGTTTTATCAGAATTAATTTTATAACCATTATCATAACGCTATTGGTTATACTTGCTGGCGGTATTGTACGCAGTACTGGATCGGGTATGGGCTGTCCTGATTGGCCGAAATGCTTCGATAGGTATATTCCGCCTACTGATGTATCTCAACTGCCCGCAAACTATAAAGAAAAGTATGTTGCTGGTAGAATTAAGAAGAATGAAAAGTTTGCCAAATACCTCGAAAGCATGGGCAAAAAGGAATTGGCAGATAGTATCAGGCATGATAAAAATATCACAGTTCCTGAAGTGTTTAATCCTGCTAAAACCTGGACTGAATATCTTAATAGATTGGCGGGAGTTTTAGCTGGTATATTTTTATTGCTTACCGCAATTTATTCTTTTGTTTATAAGAAGACAGCTAAAAGAATAATTGTACTTAGTATTCTAAATATATTTGTAGTTGGATATCAGGCATGGTTAGGATCCATTGTTGTATCAACGAATTTGGCTCAATGGGTTGTTACCGTTCACATGCTTTTAGCATTAGTGCTTTTAGCAATCTCAATTTATACTTACAATTACGCAAAACAGTTACATAAAGAACCTTCAGTAATTATGTACCGTATTGCATGGTTAAAAGGGTTTTTGTTTTTCACACTTGCGGTAAGCCTAGCGCAGATTGTATTAGGTACAGAAGTTAGAGAAGCGATTGATGTGATTTCGAAATCTTTATCATTTGGTAGAAATATCTGGGTTGAGAAAGTAGGAGCAGTTTTTAATTACCATAGAGATTTAGCCATTTTGGTGGTTATAACAAATGGAGTGATATATAAAATGGTTATAGATAGATTTAGTGGAAAGGCAGCACCATTATTAACGGCAAGATTTATACTGCTTACTTTGTTAATCCAATTATTAAGCGGATTTGCATTAGCTTATATTTCGTTACCGCCTGTTGCACAAGCATTGCACATATTATTTTCGACAATGCTATTTAGTTTACAGTTTTATTTGTACTTGTTAGTTTATCGTACAAGAACATACAAACAATAATAATAAGAAAGTTGAAACAATTTTTTTCAGATTTTTCTAAGCTAATTAAGTTCAGACTATCTTTTACGGTAGTGTTTTCGGCGTCAATTTCATTTTTAATTGGACAGAAAATGCAGGTAGGAAGAGGGCATATTCCATCTATCGATTGGGGAAATTGGCTGATATTAATTGCAGGTGGTTTTTTAGTAACAGCTGCAGCAAACTGTTTTAATGAAATTATAGAAGTCGACTTGGATAAGTTGATGAGTCGTACAAAAGATAGACCGATGCCAGCTGGTCGAATGACAACCGGACAAGGATTGGTATTGGGTGTTTTTATGGCATTTTTAGGGACTTGGCTACTGGGGCAATTAAACTTAGAAACCGGATTACTTTCTGTATTTTCGATTTTATTGTATGCCTTTGTTTATACACCTTTGAAACGGAAATCGCCTATAGCAGTTTTTGTTGGTGCAATTCCCGGGGCATTGCCTCCACTTATCGGTTATCTGGCTGCATTTGGTAGTTTAAAAGCTGATTTATTTTTAGATATTGATTATAAAATAGCGGTAATATTGTTTTTTATTCAGTTTGTGTGGCAGTTCCCGCATTTTTGGGCAATTGCATGGGTGCTGGATGATGATTATAAAAAGGCAGGTTTTAGATTACTTCCAACAAAGAAAAGAGATAAAACTTCTGCTTTATTTACTTTTGTAAGTACACTGATATTGATTCCCGTAAGTTTATTGCCAACCATTTATGGTTTTGGTGGTTATTACATTGCAGGTGTATCAATAGTTGCAGGTTTAATTTTTAGTTGGCTGGCTTTTAAATTATTGATGAACAGAGAACTTGTTGATGCAAGAAAGGTGATGTTCTGCTCGTTTTTTTACATACCCGCAGTACAGTTGGTATTAATGTTTGATTTTATAGCAAAATAATTATTTATGGTTTTAACAATGGAAAATACAACAGATATATTCGATCCTAAGCCTAAAAAGTTTATAGTATGGCTTTTTGTCGTTTCATCTACCATTATGTTTGGGGGTTTTACCAGTTATTATCTGGTATTTGCTGCATCAAAAGGTAAAGGACATGGATTAGTCCTTCCCGATGCTTTTATTTATAGTACATTACTAATTATAGCCAGTAGTGTTACACTAACATTAGCATCTAGAGCTTTAAGAAAATTAAACTTCGGCTTACAACGTAAAATTCTTTGGTTAACTGTTATTTTAGCTTTCGGTTTTGGCTTTATGCAGTTTGCGGCTTGGGGTAGCATGGTTAAAACAGGTGCTACTTTGGTTGGTAATAACGCTGCAATATCATTTATTTATGTAGTGCCGTTAATGCACTTATTTCATATTATTGCTGGTTTAGGCTTTATTACCAGTAGCTTAGTTGGTAGCTATAAAAATATTCCCTTGGCAAAAAATAAGTTTCGTATGGAAATAACTTCTATTTTTTGGCATTTTATAGATATATTATGGATATATCTGTATGTTTTTTTACTTTTGAACCGTTAAATTTGTTAACAAACTATTATACTATTTCCCAATGAATTCAGTATCACAATTAGATCAAGTTAAAACTGGGCCCTGGAGTGGCGGTCGTTCTCCCTGGTCGGTAGAATATGGTAAAATCATGATGTGGTTTTTCCTATTATCAGATGCTTTTACATTTTCATCTTTTTTAATTTATTACGGCGCTCAGCGTTTTTCAAAATTAACATGGCCTGATCCTGATTTGGTTTTCCAATCAATCCCAGGTATTGTAGATACTGGTGCTCCATTAGTTTTCGTGGGTATTATGACCTTTATTTTGATTATGAGTTCGGTAACTATGGTATTAGCGGTAGAAGCTGGTCATAGAAGATCTAAGAACGAAGTAATAGGCTGGATGATTGCAACCATTATTGGTGGTTTAATGTTCTTAGGCTGTCAGGCTTTAGAGTGGACCCATTTATTCCATGAAGGTTTTGGTTGGGGTAAAATTCCGACAACGGAAACACTACATCACTTATTTACAGGCGATGTTTCACTAATTGCGGCTCAGCAGTTTTCAAACTTATTCTTTACCATTACTGGTTTCCATGGTTTTCACGTATTTACGGGTGTTTTGATTAACATTATTATATTAATCATGACTATTAACGGTACGTTTGAAAAAAGAGGTCATTATTTAATGGTAGAAAAAGTTGGTTTATACTGGCACTTCGTAGATTTAGTATGGGTGTTTGTATTTACATTCTTCTATTTGGTTTAATTCATTTATAAAATATTATTATGTCAGAACACGCACATACAACAGAAGGTCATGATGAGCATGGCGGTTTAACTAAAGGAAAAATTTGGAAGGTTTTTGGTATATTATTACTAATTACTATTGTTGAGTTTATTATTGCGCTTTGGGTTTTACCAAATCATTATATGTCTCATACCGTAGGTAACTTTGCTTATATAGCTTTAACATTAGTAAAAGCATTTTATATTGTCGCTTATTTCATGCACTTAAAATATGAGAAGCTTGGATTGCAGCTTTCGCTAACGGTAACATTTATCTTTATAATATACTTTTTAGTTCTAATGCTAATCGAAGGTGGTTTTATATTCCACCATTCCCCTAATTTTTAATGAAATCCTTTTCAATAAAAAAAACATTAATCCTGGTAAGCATATTAGCTATACCAGGATTTTTGTTTTTTTACCTGCTACCAAAATTCGCGAAAAACAGATATAAAAGTTTACCTATTTACGGTGAGAAGATTGTTGCAAAGACTTTCCATTCTGTTAAGGGGAAACAAATTCCTGATACAATTTATCACCTGGTGCCGGATTTTAGTTTTGTGAATCAAGAAAATGAAACCATTAACTGGATTGCACTAAAAGGAAAAATAGTGGTGTTAAATCTTTTTTACAAGGATAGTCCGTTAAGAGACGTTAATAAGAACATTAAAAATATTGCTGATGGATACCAAAAAAATCCATTAATTAGATTTTTAAGCCTTTCGGTAAACCCGCTCGATAATCCTTCGAATTTAAAAGAAACAGCGTCTTCTTTAGAAGCAAAGAGTGGAAAATGGGATATTTTAAGTGGAGATAGCATTAAAACTTATCCGTTCATTCGTCAGGGATTATTATTAGATATGATAGCACATGAAGATGATGGAAAAACTAAATTTATCTATGGAAATAAAATTGTGCTTTTAGATAATCAACATAGAATTAGAGGTTATTATGAAGCGACAAATCCAGATGCTCTAGCCAAACTCGATGATGAAATCAAAGTGCTTGTTGCAGAAGAATTAAGGAATTTAAAAGACGGCAGGTAAATCTAAATTACAATAACATTCAATATTAATTCCAAAAGATTATTTATTTCATGGAAAAAAGTTCATTAGAAAAAAAATATAGCAAGTGGATAATTTTATTGTCCATTGTAATCCCTGTAGCGGTTGCTGTGCTTTTTCTTGTTAAGTTAAAAGATTTAGGCTTTGATGTAAGTCCGCTACCTTTTTTGCCACCAATTTATGCGACAATTAATGCTATAACGGCAATTTTATTAGTTGTTGCAGTTTGGGCAATTAAAAATGGAAAAGTTCAGTTGCATCAAAATTTAATGAAAACGGCCATTGGTTGCTCTTTGTTGTTTTTAGTAATGTATATAGCTTATCACATGACTACACCTTCTACTAAATTTGGAGGAGATGGAACGATAAAATATGTTTACTTTTTTATTTTACTTACTCATATTCTTCTTTCAATTGCAATAATACCTTTGGTGTTAATTACTTATGTAAGGGCATTGGCCGAACGATTTGATAGGCATAGAAAAATTGCCCGAATAACCTTTCCATTATGGCTTTACGTAGCCATTACTGGAGTTGTGGTTTATTTAATGATTTCACCTTATTATCAATATTAGAATTATAGGAAAGCTCAATTTTAAAATCGAGCTTTTTTTATGACACAATTTTTAAACCCTTCAATCCGTTTATCCGTATATTTGTTGTGATGAAGAAAAAAGCATTTTTTATCCTATTAATGTTCGCATTAATTTTTGTGATTTCGCCAAAAGTCAAGGCCCAATGTGCAATGTGTACAATTAACGCTGAGCAGGGTGTGAAAAATGGCAATACTCAAGCTGCAGGTTTAAATACAGGCGTTATATATTTATTGGTTATTCCTTATTTATTAGCTACAGTTGTTGGTATAATTTGGTATAAAAAATATCGCAAGAAAAATATTCATCTGAATATGAAATCAGATTCTATTAATATGAATTAAAATCATGTCTGAAAAAACTTCGAAGCTTTATGCAATAGTGCATGGTAAATGTGCGCATTGTAGAAGGGGAAATATTTTTACAGGTAGCATGTATGGTTTTAATATCCAACATACTAAAGAAATTTGTAGTCACTGTGCCCAGAGAATCGAAATAGAGCCAGGTTATTTTTATGCTGCAATGTATGTTAGCTACGCAATGAATGTAATTGAAATGCTAACGGTTAGTTTTATAACCTACTTATTTGTTGGTTCTCTAGATGATAATACATTCTGGACTTACCTCATCTCGATTTTTGCTGGTTGCTTCATCCTGTACCCTTTTAACTATCGATATTCCAGAATGATTTTACTTCATGTTTTATCTCCAAATATAAAATATAAGCCATACTACGATAATCCTTAATTCTTATTAAGCTAAAAGCTTTATATTATTTAATCAAGATTAAAGCATGTTAAAAAGAGATACCCTCGGTTTTATTAAAGAAGTTGCCGAAAACAATAATAGAGAATGGTTTGCCGAAAATAAGCAGAAGTATGAAGATACAAAAGCAAATGTTTTAGAATTACTAACTTCAATTATTCCTGAACTTTCTAAAATTGACCCACTTATTTCTGCTGAATTAGATCCTAAAAAATGTTTGCTGCGAATATATCGGGATGTACGTTTCAGTAAAAACAAAGATCCATATAAAAATAATTTTGGTATATGGTTTTCATCTAAAAGTAAGGGAGGAAATGAACCAGGTTATTATCTGCATATTCAACCAGGGAAAAGTTTTATTGCCGGTGGGTATTGGATGCCAGAGGCTTCACATTTAAAGCTTATACGCCAGGAAATAGATTACAATATCGGCGATTTTAAAGAAATCATTAATAATAAGGATTTTAAAAAAGATTTCAATTTTGGAAGTGGCGCTACCTTAAAAAATGCACCAAAAGGTTATGATCCTGCCGATCCGAATATTGAATACTTAAAGCTTAAAAGTTTTGAGGCGGTAATGGAATTACAAGATGAAGAGTTTTTTAAGCCAACTATCGTTAATAAGTTAGTAAGTTCTTTTAAAACGGTTAGTCCATTAGTTGCATTTTTACGAAATGCTATTGAGCAATAACACTTATTTCACCACATCAAATTTTATTTTGATACAAATACTTTATAACATAAAATGAAAAATATCTTTTTAGCCTTTGCAATCTTCCTATTTGCTACATCCCTCACATCTTGCGTAGTTCTGTCGCCTAAGAAATATAAAGCCTTATTGGGTACAAAGGATTCTTTGTATACGGCTTTTAACGAAGGTTTAATTAAAATAGAAAACTTAGAAGATGAAGTTAAGAAACTGAAAAAAGATACAACGCTATTAGGCGAAGATCTTCGTGATATGCAAAGTCGCTTTAGTGATGTAAATGCAAATTATAATAAACTTAAAAACAATAGTTCTACAGAAATTTCAAAACTTTCTGGAGATTTAGCTGCTCGCGAGAAAAGATTGAAAGAAGTTGAAGAAGTACTACGTAAAAGAGATGAAGCGACTAATCAATTAAAGGAAAAGCTTCAGCAAGCATTGTTAGGTTTCACTAAGAGTGGCTTAACTGTCGAAATTAAAAACGGTAAAGTTTACGTTTCACTTATGGATAAACTTTTGTTTCCATCAGGCAGTATAATTATTGATGAAAATGGTAAAAAGGCACTTGCTCAATTAGCAAAGGTTTTAAAAGAGCAGCCAGAAATTAACATTGCGGTAGAAGGACACACAGATAATCAAAAAGTAAATAATCTTGGCCAAATTAAAGATAACTGGGATTTAAGTGTTTTGCGTTCTACTTCTGTTGTGCGTTACCTTACCGAAATTGAAAAAGTAGAAAGTGTTAGAATGACGGCAACTGGCAAAGGAGAATTTCAACCTTTAGGCGCAAATTCTAGTGCAGAAGGAAGAAGTAAAAACAGAAGAATTGAAATTGTACTTTCACCGAAATTGGATGAATTATATAATTTGATAAAATAAAATATTTAAGTTTATTCTAAGCCTTGTGAAGAAATTTGCAAGGCTTTTTTTGTTATTGTGGAGTCCTGATTTTACTTTAACTTTAGTATGGTTATTTCTAAGTATTAAATTAAATCTTTGTAATTTTCGCCTTCAATTTCTTGCATGAAAGTAAACATATACCCGAGCTTAATTTTTAGAACGCCTAAATTTTCATATCAGTCTGAACTTTATGATTGTTGGGAGGAGCTTAAAGCTGCAATTGCGATATCATCTGATGCTTTTTATCAAACAATTAAGGACGCAAAAGCAGATGAATTGAATTTACTGCCTCCAAAAGTATTTTTTACTATTTGGAAATATTATAACAGAGCGAAATTTCGGTCTACACCTTACGGTACTTTTGCTGGTTTTAGTATCCTAAAAGATGCTTTAAGTAATAATGAAACTGAAATTAAAGTAGAACAAGAGCAAATAGTACATCATTTTATTGATTGGCCATATAAAAACAAACTCGATTTTTCTTTGCCAGAATTACTCAATAATAACTGTTTACTTTTTACAAACAGTAGTTATTATTTCACTACAACTAGCATAAGATATATTGCCTGTACGGATGGTTTGTTTGAACTTGCCGAAATTGACAAGGATGATTTTGTGCTTCAAATTCTTGAAAGTTGTGTACAACCGATTAGTTTTAATAGTTTAATTGAGAAGCTTGATGTATCCGAAGAAAGCAAAAACGCAGTTATTTCTTTAATAGAAGATATGTTGTCGCTACAACTTCTATTAAGCGACCACGATCCAAATATTATAGGTGAGGATTATTTTAAACGCATCAATATTCAGCCTGCTCTTGGGGTTAATGAATATTTAATTGCCGAAAGAAAAGCTATATCAGGCGGTATTGATGAAAAATTGTTCCAGGCTGTGCCGGGATTAATAAATTTAATGCAGCATATTTTGCCAGTTGATAGTCGGGATGCGCTTAAAGAATTCATCAATAAATTCAGGAAAAAATTTGAGCAAAAGGAAATTCCTTTATCAATGGCTTTAGATCCTGAAATGGGAATTGGTTATGATGAATTAGAACAGGCAGGACAAGGCGATGATTTTATAGCTCAATTTTACGGGAAACAAAATAAAAAGGCTGAAAGCCTTAGCGATAAATTAAAAGACAATTTTAAAAATATTGTTAATAATGGTTCTTTTATTTCAAAGGATGTAATTCGTTTAGATAAGCTTGGTATTCAATTAGAAAATAAACCAGCAGTAATTCCAAATTCTTTTAGCATGTTAATGTCTGTTTCTGATGATTTAATATGTGTTGATCAAACTGGTGGAAGCACTGCAAATGCATTAAGCGGACGCTTTACCATGGCAAGTGATGGCGTTTACCAACATTGTAAAAGTATATCAATGATTGAACAGGAAGCAAATCCTGATGTTTTGTTTGTTGATGTTGCTTACATGGTAGAAACCAATGTCGATAATATCAACCGAAGAAAACTCGTATACGATAATCAATTATCTATACTAAATTTCGATACTTCTGAGCATCCACTTACTTTGGATGATATTATGCTTTCTGTGCAAGGAAGTGAGGTAATTCTGCGGTCGAAAAAATTGAATAAAAGAATTGTTCCCAGAATGGCCTCCGCTTATAATTATTCAAGATCTGATTTATCCGTATTCAGGTTGCTTTGCGATTTACAACATCAAAATATTCAAACAAATCTTTCGCTATTTATAGAAACATTATACCCTAAACTACCTTATTACCCTAGAATTCAATATCAGAATATTGTTTTATCTCAACGTAAATGGCAAATAAAGAAAGAAGATATCGTCTTATTAGATGTTGCTGATTGCAGAAAATATTTAAAAGAGATTGGCATTGGGAAATATTTTAAAGCGGGCCTTTCAGATCAAACTTTATGTTTTGAAACTGAAAATGATTCGGATCTGAAGGCATTTCTTCTTTATATGCAAAAGCAGACTAAAATTTATTTAGAGGAAGTTCTTATCCCGGAAAAAAGTGCTGTTGTAGATGATGAAGAAAGGCCATATTTAGCACAATTTATTCTGAATATTTACCATAAAGAAAAAATTTACAATAGATTTAATAAATCGGCAAGTAACGAATCTTTAGTAAAACAATATTTTTTGCCTGGTGATGAATGGCTGTATTTTGAGATCTATTCCCATCAACAACGGTCTGATTCTTTACTTGCGGGACCGATAGCATATTTTTTAAATGCCCATGCCAGCCAGATTAAATCATGGTTTTTTATTCGTTACAATGAAAATGGGTATCATTTAAGATTTAGAGTTTTGTTAATCGATAAAAAAGATGGGCAAGCACTTACAGAAGCTTTTTCAGCATATTTGGATCAAGATATGGCTGCAGGTTTGGTTTCTGATTTACAACTAAAAACTTACAAACGAGAAACTCAGCGTTATGGAAATGATTTAATTGAGGCCGTTGAAGAGCATTTTTCAACAGATAGTGAATATGTTTTATCACTTCTCGAAACTTATCCTGATGCAATTAGTAAATATAAGTTTTGTGCAGATTTTGTTGAATTAATACAAAACAGCGGGTTATTGGATAGCAAAAGCTTTGTTGATCTCGTTAGAATGATGTCTGATTCATTCAATTTAGAACACAATCTAGAAGCAAGCGATTTTAAAAAGTTAAATACGCAGTACCAGGTCTACAAAAAATCTGATTATGCGGAATTAAACCTTATACAACAAAGTGCTTTTAATTCGTTTTCCAGCTCATTTGTAAATATTTTGAACGTTGGTGATACTGAAAAAAAAGTGCAGCTTTTTAGTGATTTATTTCATATGCACGTTAATCGCTTATTTAATAAAGATCAACGTACACATGAGATGGTTATTTACTATTTTCTATTAAAGGATGTGCAACGCCGAAATGCAATGCAAAAATAGTAAGTTCATCAATAGGCTACACTTAATTTAAGCCAGCCATTGGATTATCTATATCTACTTTTATTTCTGTGAAGTATCTGTTAAGCGGGTCTTTATAGAATTTAAACGAGTATTTATCTTTATAGAAGTTGTTTAAACGTTTATCTATATTTTCTATACCAACGTGATGGCTGTCTGCTTCTCTTTTTTTGACCTCATTAACCATGTTAATAGTGGTTATACTTAAGCTAGTTTTGTCGTAATTAATTTCTACGATAGATGGTTGTGTAGAATGTGCAATATTTCCATGTTTAAACATGTTTTCTACCAATGTTAGCAATATTAGTGGAGGGAAACGAAGCCCAAATAAATCTCCATTTACGGATAAGTCAAAATTAATGGTATTTGCAGTACGAAGCTTATGAAGATTAATTAAATGTTCAATCTGTTCTACTTCCTCACTTAAAGGAACTAATTCTGAGGCTTCTGGACGCTTTAATGCATAGCGCATCATCTCCGATAGGTTCATGATCGCATCAGCTGCCAATGGCGCTTTCTTTCTTGCGTCATTATATATGAAATTAAGCGTGTTAAACAAGAAGTGAGGATTAATCTGACTACGTAAGAAATTATTCTGAGACTGAACCAAATCGTTCTCTAACGCTTGCTTCTCGATTGTGTTAACAAGGTTTTGTTTCTCTAACTGTTGAACTCTTTTTCTTTCCTGTAATGAGTTTAATAAGAATACGTAACCCGTACTAAAGCCAATGAAATATAGGGCCCTCCACACAGTTCTTAATATGTAAACTTCATTGAATACCATTGGATCTGATTTTGGATCGAAGTATATTGTTTTGAACATTAAAAACTCCACGGGGAAAGCAATTAGCATATAGGATAATAATTCGAAAACCAAAAGAGGAATAAATAACCAGTTTTTAAATCTAAAATTCCCATATAATATTTTTTTACTTCCATAGGCATGAAAATAAAATAACCCAATGTTTAGTGCATAATGAAAAAGATAGCCTCCCAAATACCCCCATCTACCAGTTGCGATACCTGTAATAAATACCTCATAAATAATGAAAAAAATCCATGCTTTTATGTGAATGTGATTTCTGTTATACCAGGCTTTTAATTTAAGAATGTTCATTTAAATGGGTTTTATCTACTGAAACAGGGGTTTTATCTGTGAAAATAGTGGGTTTGTGTAAAAATTTCGACTTGGCTTATTTTTCGCCGCACCTTTACATCAGTTAATCGAAACAAAAATAAAATATTAATAATATGAAAACTCAAAATAATATCAAATTAAAAAAGAACACTGCATTTGTTTATAAAAACGTTAAGGCTCAAAATAACTTCAGCACCGACCCAACTGCAAATACTATTTTAATGACTCAGTCTTCAATGTCTAACATCTTCAATAAATAATCATTATGAAAACTCAAAATAACATCAAATTAAAAAAGAACACTGCATTTGTTTATAAAAACGTTAAGGCTCAAAATAACTTCAGCACTGACCCAACTGCAAATACAATTTTAATGACTCAGTCTTCAATGTCAAACATCTTTAACAAGTAATCATTATGAAAACTCAAAATAATATCAAATTAAAAAAGAACACTGCATTTGTTTACAAAAACGTTAAGGCTCAAAATAACTTCAGCACTGACCCAACTGCAAATACAATTTTAATGACTCAGTCTTCAATGTCGAACATCTTTAACAAGTAATCATTATGAAAACTCAAAATAACATCAAATTAAAAAAGAACACTGCATTTGTTTACAAAAACGTTAAGGCTCAAAATAACTTCAGCACTGACCCAACTGCAAATACAATTTTAATGACTCAGTCTTCAATGTCAAACATCTTTAACAAGTAATCATTATGAAAACTCAAAATAACATCAAATTAAAAAAGAACACTGCATTTGTTTATAAAAACGTTAAGGCTCAAAATAACTTCAGCACTGACCCAACTGCAAATACAATTTTAATGACCCAGTCTTCAATGTCTAATATCTTCAACAAATAATTTTTTAAATCATTGATTATTAAAAATCAATAATTTTTGATAAATAGCACTATGAAAATCCAATATCTTAGTAATTTAAAAAAGAATACTGTTTTTGTTTACAAAAACGTTAAAGGACAGAATTTTTTCAGCACAGATCCAACTGCAAATACAATCTTGATGACTCAGTCTTCAATGTCAAATATCTTCAACAAGTAGTACTAACTTCTACCCGATTTTAATAAGCTACTTTGTATATAGGCGAAAAAAGCTTCTTTATAGCCTTCTCCAATCTGAATCATTTCGTTATTTACCAGTCTAATAATATTGCCATCAACCTTTTTAATGGCTGCTTTAGCAACGATATTTGATTTGTTAACACGAATAAAAGCGTGATTCTCTAAAGCCTTTTCAATTTCCTTTAATGTAAGATATGTTGTGTTGGTTTCGGTTTTTGTAATTATTTGAATGTAATTCTGCAAAGCCCTGATATATAAGATATCATCAATCAAAATATTCGAGAAAGCATATTTGTGGTCGCCTTTAATGTAAAGTGCCGCAACCTGATCAGCTTCTTTAGCTGCATTTTTAGCATTATTCGCCTCTTTCTTCAAAATTCTATCAATACCTAACGCAAATTTCGCGAATGAAATTGGTTTGAGCAGATACTGATCTGACTGAACATCAAATGCTTGTAAAGCATAATCTGGGTGGGCAGTAGTGAAAATAAGGTATTTAGCTTTTTCCCTGATATTTTTTGCCAATTCCAATCCATTTATTCCTGGCATGTCAATATCCATGAACAATAAATCAATCTCGTCACCTACGCTAATTTCAGTAAGGGCTTGCACCGGGCTTGTGAAAGTTTTAAACACAGTTAAACCTGGCATCTCCGCTATGTGGTCAGTTAATACCTCAATAGCATGTTGTTCATCGTCAATAACAACGCATTTTAAATTCATGATTTTTACTAAGAGTGTTTGGAATGATTCGCATGCAAGTTAGCTAAAAAAAGAATTCGTTCATCTATATGCATAAAAAATCTTTTTTAGGTTTTGGCATCG
Organism: Pedobacter jamesrossensis; assembly: GCF_042650905.1. Classification (NCBI taxonomy): domain Bacteria; kingdom Pseudomonadati; phylum Bacteroidota; class Sphingobacteriia; order Sphingobacteriales; family Sphingobacteriaceae; genus Pedobacter; species Pedobacter jamesrossensis. Next base: position 66,398 of record NZ_JBHSBY010000004.1, read on the forward strand.
AAATCTTAAGGTTTGGTGTAATATTTTGAAAGGTTCATGTAAAAAATTAACTGAGTTTTAATCCTTTTCTAATCTTTATTACTGTTTGCCAAAAACGAATAACTGCAAAGGAATTACATTTTTTTTTATGACTTCTTATCGGTTAAAAAAACATCTATCTATCCGCTGTTTGTATAGTCTGTGAAAGCGAATTAGCAGACCATGCAAACATTGGATTTCGAGATAAATTTAGTAAGATAAATTAGTTTTAGCAAAAATTTACCCATACACAAATACCTAAAAATATATTTACCATGGACCTTAAAGACGAAATCGGACAATTTGCCGTAAGAATTAAGAAAATGCTTCCCCAAGTTCAGTCAGAGGACTTAACTAGAAATGCATTGGTTATGCCTTTTATCCAGATATTAGGCTACGACGTTTTCAATCCATCAGAGGTACAATCGGAAGCTGTTTTAGATTTTGGTGTTAAAAAAAGTAAGAAAGTTGATTATACAATTATGAAAGATGGCGAGCCAGCCATTTTAGTAGAGTGTAAGCACCATGAGGATAGCCTAGATATTCACGATTCACGTTTATCTAAATATTTCCGTAAAACCAAAGCTAAATATGGTTTATTAACCAATGGTTTAGAATACCGTTTTTACACAGAAAAAATGGTTAGAAGCAAAAAAAATCAAGAGCCATTATTTGAATTTAACATAAAGGATACTAAAGCGGCAACTATTGCTAAGCTTTTAGAAGAACATAAAGATTATTTTAACGTTAAACAAAATGTTGCAAGTTAAATTCTGCCAACTCTTTATAACAAAAAAAGTTCTTGATTAAAGTCAAGAACTTTTTTTGTATTTATCCTTAGATTTTTCAAAAAAGAGAACATTTAAGTTCTCTTTTTGAAATTATGAACATTATTTAAATCAATTCAACACTTCTGCTTACAAAAGCAGTAAGCTCAGCACCAGTTAACATACCCTGAGCTAGTAAAGCCAAATCAACAGCTTGCTTAGCTAAATTACTTTGCTCTTCACCTTCGGCTTTTAGTATTTTACTAACTAGTTTATGATTGCCATTAATAGCAACTTTGTAGCTATCAGGCATTTGTCCGTAGAAACCCATTCCGCCACCCATGGCAGCCATATCTTTCATCCGGCGCATAAATTCATCCATAGTAATTGTAACTGGTAACTCATCAGGGTTTAATGCCACAATTTCTACCTGCATACCAGGTTTGGTAATTGCTTTTTGGAAAATTTCAGTCACTTCTTTTACCTGATCTTCGCTTAAAACGTGCTCATTAACCTCGTCTTTTTCAATTAACTTATCCGCTACGCTCGAATCAACACGTTTGATTGATGTTTTTTCTAGTTTTTGCTCTAATTGATTGATGAAATGGTTATCAATTGGCGAATCTAAAACCAAAACATCATAATCTTTTTTATTTGCAGACTGGATAAAAGCATCTTGTTTCGACGCATCGTTAGTGTATAAATAAACTACACTACCGTTCTTATCAGTTTGTAATGGAGCAACTTTCTCTTTGTATTCTGGTAAAGTGAAAAGTTCGTTTTTAGTATTTCCAAGTAAGGCGAAATCTTTAGCTTTATCGTAGAATTTTTCTTCGCTAATCATTCCGTATTTAACAAAAATACCGATGTCTTTCCATTTATCTTCGTAAGCTTTACGGTCTTTAGCAAATAATTCGGCTAATTTATCAGCAACCTTTTTAGTAATATAGTTGTTGATTTTTTTGACATTACTGTCTGCTTGTAAGAAACTACGCGAAACATTTAATGGAATATCTGGCGAATCGATTACCCCATGTAATAACATTAAAAACTCTGGAACAATATCTTTAACTTCGTCCGTAATAAATACCTGGCGAGAGTATAATTTGATTTTGTTGCGTTGCATTTCGAAATCGTTTTTCAATTTCGGGAAATACAATACACCAGTTAAATTAAATGGATAATCTACATTTAAATGAATCCAAAATAAAGGTTCTTCGCTAAACGGATATAATTCGCGGTAAAAGTTTAAATAATCCTCATCTGACAAATCAGCAGGAGCTTTTGTCCAGATTGGATTAGTTGTATTGATGATATTGTCAACTTCTACATCGTTATATTTTGCCTTACCTTCTTCATCAACACCATCTTCAATAGATTGTGTTTTAGTGCCGAATTTAATAGGCACAGGCAAGAATTTGGCATATTTATCAAGAATCTCCTGCAATTTAGATTCTTCTAAAAACTCTTCAGAATCTTTATTAACATGAAGAATAATATCAGTACCGCGAGTTGTTTTTGTACCTTCTGTAATTTCGAATTCTGTACTTCCATCGCAAACCCAACGAGCAGGTTCCGAACCATCCTGGTAAGATAAAGTTTGAATTTCTACTAAATCTGCAACCATAAACGCAGAGTAAAAACCTAAACCGAATTTACCGATGATTTCGTTTGCATCTTTTGCATCTTTAAATTTCTCTACAAACTCACTTGCGCCAGAAAATGCAACCTGGTTGATGTATTTTTTAATCTCTTCAGCAGTCATACCCAAACCATTATCGCTAATGGTAATGGTTTTTGCTTCTTTATCAACAGCAACTTGAACTAAAGGTTGACCAACTTCGCCATTAAACTGACCTAATGAACCTAGTCTTTTGATTTTCTGAACTGCATCTACTGCGTTAGAAACTAACTCACGAAGAAAAATTTCGTTATCAGAGTATAAAAACTTCTTAATTATCGGGAAAATATTTTCGGTATGTATCGATATATTTCCTTTTTCTTGTATGCTCATATGTAAATAATTATTTTAATCTACAACTTGCATAACAAGGCTTGTTCCAAACCGATTTGTTTGACAAAATGACAGTTGCAAAACTGCACTATTTATCAAAACAAAAGCCAGAGATAAACTTCTGGCTCTAGAATATAATTTTATAATACTTTATTTAATTTAAATGAAAGCTAGTATCCTCTTCCAATGATAGAATTTTGCTTATTTTTTTAAGCAAAACATCCATTTGGAAAGGTTTCGATAAGAAATCATCTTGACCATAGTTAAGCGTAGTGAAATCTTTGGGGTCGTATAAACCCGAGATTAGTAAGATTGGAATTTTAGATGTTGCATCTATTGATTTTAATTGCTCACATAATACACGACCATCTATATGTCCCAAAGAAATGTCAAGTAGTATTAAATCAGGTTTAAAACTTTCAATTCTATCGAAAATTTCTTCTCCATTATTTAGAGCTGAAACTTTAAAGCCACCTATTTCAAGTATTAATTGTATGGTTTCTAAAACCTCAATATCATCATCCACAACTAGTATTCTCTTCATATTCTTCGAGCATTTTATATGCTTTGTAATTATAACAAAATGATTGATGTTATGTTTAATATTCTTTTAAGATTTTCTTAATATTCTGAAGTAAGCATTTTTTGCTAGATGGCCTGTTTTACTACACCTTCCTTTTGTAAGATAAAATTAAAAAGATCTTCAATTGGCTTTTGCAGAATTTTCCCTGAAGTAATTCCATTTTCAGCTAACACACTTTTTAAAACATCTTGATAATAGTATGCAATGGAGCCAACAAAATGGCAAGGAACTGTTTTGTGATTTGGATAGTCTTTTATATTCGTATCTACAAATTCTTGAAAGCCCTTTTTAAGAATATCATAAATAAAAGGATGTTCATGATTGTTTGCTAAAAACCTGCTAAAACTGGCAAGGTAAATATTTGGGAAAGGCTTTTGGTAAATATTTGTTATTATCTGTTCTTTCTCTACCGGAAAAGTCTTTTTAAATTCTGACTCCAAATCTGAAGGCATTTTTTTATACAAATAACTAAGCAAAACCTTTTTACCGAAAAAGGTTCCTGATCCTTCATCGCCTAAAACGTAACCCAGACCATGGTGTCCATCGTGTATTTTTTTTCCGTCGAAATAACAAATGTTGGAACCAGTTCCTAAAATACAATTTAAGCCTTCTGAATCGCCGCAAGTGGCATAAACTGATCCTAAAAGGTCGTGTTCTACAGAAATAAAAGCGTTTGTAAAAACGGTAGATAATCCATTTGAAACAACTTCATGCTTATCAGGAGAGGAGCAGCCCGCCCCAAAAAAATAAATTTCTTTAACCTCTTTAGCAAGTGGTGCTATAATTTCATTTTTGGATATTATACGGCTAATCTCTTGCTCATTTAAAAAGTAAGGATTTATACCTTGAGTGTTAAACTTAATAGTTTCACCATTAAAATAACCCATCCAATCTGTTTTGGAAGAGCCACTATCTGCAACGAGTATCATGCAATAAATATAAAAATTAATTAGACAAATTTATATTTCCACTGATTTCTTTTAGAGTGATTTCTGATAGCTTAGCTTGGTATTGCATCTCAATAAATCGATTTTGTGCGTCAATTGAGTTTCTTTGGGCCTCTCTTAATTCGAGGGGAGCAATACTTCCTAAACGATACTTTGCTAAGGTGATATCGAGATTTTCTTTTGCTATATCTACATTCCTTTGTTCTAACTTTACCAAATCTAAGTAGGTACTGTAATTTTGATACGCGGTTAGCAATTGAGAACTTATATCAAGTTTTGTTTTATCTAAGTTTAATGAAGAATTTTCGATATCAAGTTTCGCATTCCGCTCTTGCTGTCTTTGTAGAAAGCCATTAAAAATATTCAAACTTGCAGTAACGCCATAAGTAAAGCCATTTGCGGCAAATTTTTGGTTAAACCCAGTAGGACTTGTGCTATTTGTACGGCTGTAACCAGAATTTAAACTCACAACAGGGTACCTTGCGCCTTTAATAGATTTTAAATTTAATGCTGCAACTCTTTGATTTATAAAAGCATTTTGAACATTTGGATTTTGCTTTTGAGATAATTCAGCCAATTGGCTATAAATTAATGCCTGATCTATATTAATATCATTATCTACTGAAAAAGTAAGATTTACATTTCGAACCATTAGCTGATTTAATCGCACTTTTGCTACTTGCAAATTGTTTTTTTGTTGCAGATAGTTTGAAGTATCCGTATTGTAATCAACTTGAGCAGTTAAGACATCGAGCTTAGACCCACGGCCTAATTGCAACTTTGTTTTCGCAATTTTTTCTCTGAAAACAGAAATATCAATGGCGCTATCTGCTGCAATAACTAGCTTTTGTTGCCTAACAACATCATAGTATGCCGAAATCACATCAGCAATTGTAGTTAATATGGCTAAGCGAGAATTTAATTCGCCTTGTTTTTGCAATTCTTTTAAACGGTCATAATTGGCAAACATGCTAAAGCCATCAAAAACAGTCCAGTTTAAATCTGCGCCTATATCATTGTTTGTACTTCTTGCTCCAGTTATTACTCTATCGGCTCCAGTTGCAGGTGTTTGGCGAGTATTTTGAATACTTCCTCCATTTGAATAGGTTCCGGTTAAATTTGGTAGCATACCTGCATTACCAATATTTGCATTGTTTTTGGCGATTTTAACCCCGTTTTGACTTATTTTAATATCATAGTTATTCTGCATTGCAATTGAGATTGCATCTTGCAAAGTCAACTTTTCTTGGGCTTTCACAGCGAAAGAAAAAGTGCTTAATAATAATATAAACAGATTTATTCTTTTAATCATTTTAGTTGTGTTGATGCTCTAAGGCTTCTTTTTCAAAACGTTCGGCTTCTTTTAAATCTTTATTAGGTTTATATGGTTTTGCCCAGTAGGAATAAATCGCCGGGATAACAAATAGCGTTAAAATTAGTGAAAACATAGTTCCACCTACGATAACCGTACCCATACTCATTCTACTTTTTGCCGCTGCACCTAAAGCGAGCGCAATTGGTAAAGCACCAATAGCAATGGCCAAACTCGTCATTAAAATTGGTCTTAAACGAGAAACAGAAGCTTCTCGAATTGCCTCTGGAATTGGAATCCCTTTTTCTTTAAGCTGATTTGCAAATTCTACAATCAAAATACCATTTTTGGTTACCAAACCGATTAACATAATCGTACCGATTTGGCTGAAAATATTCCAGCTTTGCCCGCACAGCCACAAGGATAAAAATGCACCTGCAACGGCCATTGGTACAGTTAAAATAATAATAATTGGGTCTTTAAAACTTTCGAATTGTGCCGATAGGATTAAATAAACTAATAGTAATGCTAGTCCAAACGCAAAAAATGTATTTGATGAACTCTCTTTAAAATCTCGCGATTCTCCACTTAAATCAGTTGAAAAACTTTCATCCAAAACTTTTTTAGAAATCGCATCCATTGCATCAATACCTTCACCAATACTTTTGCCAGGGGCTAAGCCTGCAGAAACCGTTGCCGAAATAAAACGATTGTTTCTATACAATTGAGGCGGACTACTTTGTTCTTTTGCAGTAACTAAGTTGTCGAGCTGAACCAATTCGCCTTTATCACTTCTAACATATACAGAACTTAAATCTAAAGGATCTTTCCTATCTACTCTATCAAATTGGCCAATAACCTGATATTGCTTTCCATTCATAAAGAAATAAGAAAAGCGTTGCCCACTCAAACCCAGGTTTAAGGTTTGTGCAATTGCCGAAATTGAAACGCCTAAGTTTTTTGCTTTATCTCTATCTATTGTTAAGTTAATTTCTGGCTTATTAAATTTTAGGTTAACATCAGAAACGGTAAAAGTTGGATCTTTTGCAACTTCATCCATAAACAAAGGTACTTTTTCACGAAGTTTTTCGAAATTTTGTGCCTGAATAATGTAGCTTATCGGTAATCCGCCACGGCGACCAACAGAAATGGTTGGCTGTTGATTTACAATAACTTTACCTTCGCTATACTTTTTGGTAATTCGGGTAAGCATATCAGCAATTTCCTTCTGCGAGCGTTCTCTCTCTTCGGGATTTACCAAACCCATTCGAACAAAACCCGAGTTTGTAGAACCTGCACCTCCAAATCCTGGAGATGTGATGGTAATATTTACATTTTTTTCAGGAACTGAGTCGATAACCATGTCGTTTATCTTCATGATAAATTTATCAGTTGCCGTAAAAGATGCACCTTCGGGCAGGGTTACATTCATATTAATGGCACTTCTATCATCGTAAGGGGCGGTTTCTTTTGGTAGAACTTTCCAGAATAAGAAAATCAATCCCATACAAATCACAATAATTGGAATGGATAACCACCTTTTATCTAAAAACTTATTTAGGTTCGATTCGTAAGCATCATTTAATTTAACGAAATAGGGCTCAGTCCAGTTGTAAAATTTCGATGGCTTATGACCGCCTTTTTTCATTAAATAAGCATTAAGCATTGGCGTAAGTGTTAGCGATACAAAGGCCGAAACCAAAACGGCAGCGCCAATTACGACTCCAAACTCTCTAAATAATCGACCAACAAAACCCTGTAGAAATATTACTGGTAAAAACACGGCTGCTAATGTGATTGAAATAGAAATTACGGCAAAGAAAATCTCGTTTGAACCTTTAATTGCGGCCTCGAATGGCGACATCCCTTCTTCGACTTTCTTAAATATATTTTCGGTAACTACAATACCATCATCAACCACTAAACCGGTAGCCAAAACAATGGCCAGTAAGCTAAGTACATTTATCGAAAAGCCGAAAGCGTACATGATAAAAAATGTAAAAATCAGTGAAACCGGAATATCGATTAATGGTCTGAAGGCGATTCCCCAATCTCTAAAGAAAAGGTAGATTATCAGAATTACCAGAACTAAAGATAAACCAATCGTTTCTGCAACTTCTGTTACCGAACGTTTGATGAACAGGGTATTATCCAGAGAAACATTTAATTTGATATCTTTAGGCATATCTGCTTTTAGTTTATCAAAACGCTTGTAAAACTCATTGGTAATATCCAAATAATTTGCACCTGGCTGCGGAATAATTGCCACAGCAACCATTGGTCGACCGGATTCTCTTAAAACAGTTTCTTCGTTTTCTGAACCTAGTACAGCATAACCAATATCTTTTAATTTAACAACTTGATTGCTATCCGATTTTAGAATTAGGTTATTAAACTGGTCTTCGTTAGTTAATTTTCCAAGTGTTTTAACCGTAAGTTCGGTTGTTGCACCGGTTATTTTGCCCGATGGAAGTTCCACATTCTCATTATCAAGTGCTGTAACAATATCTTGAGATGTTAAACCATAAGCACTTAGCTTATTTGGGTCCATCCAAATACGCATCGAATATTTTCGTTGTCCTTGAATTTGAACACTACTAACACCCGGAATGGTCTGAATTCGGTCGGCAATTACGTTTTCTGCAAAATCACTTAATTCAAGCGTGTTTCTTTTATCACTTTGAATTGTCATTGATAAAATCGCATCGGAGTTTGCATCTGCCTTACTTACTGTTGGTAAGCCATCAATATCTTTGGGTAAAGTTCTGGCTGCCTGAGAAACCTTATCACGCACATCATTTGTGGCTTCTTCAATATTTTTATCGAGGTTAAATTCTACGGTGATATTACTTGTTCCCTGATTACTTGATGATGAAATATTACGAATACCATCAATAGAGTTAATCGATTTTTCTAATGGCTCGGTAATTTGCGACTCGATGATATCTGAGTTTGCACCTGGATAAGATGTTCTTACCGAAACAACTGTTGGGTCGATAGAGGGATATTCTCTTACGCCTAAAAAGTTGTAACCAATTACCCCAAAAAGGACAATCAAAAGGTTCATAACTATGGCAAGAACCGGCCTTTTTATACTCGTGGTTGAAATACTCATAATTATTCTTTAACCAGATTAACTTTAACAGGAGCATCTTTTTTTAACGCCATTGAGCCTGTTGTTAAAACGGTATCGCCTGCTTTTAGCCCTGAAGTAATTACAATATTTTCATCTGTTCTTGTTCCGGCTTCGATAGGAACTTCCTGAGCTTTACCATTTTTTTGGATGTATACAATCTTTCCTTTTAAAACAGGAATCACAGCCTCATTAGGAATTAAAATGGCATTTTGTAATGTACTAAGCGCCAGTTTAATTTTCGCAAAAGAGCCAGGAAGTAAAGCGTTATCTGCATTTGAAGCCAACGCTCTAATTTGTAAAGTACGTGTGGCTGTATTTATGCCAGGTTCGATAGCGTAAACTTTGCCTATGTTTTGTTTTGATGAACCATCGGTTGTGAAATTTATTTCAGTACCGATTTTTATTTGTCCAGCATATTTTTCTGGAATAGAGAAGGTAATTTTAACAGGATTAGTACTTACTAAGTTGGCAATAACTGTTGCCGGGGTTAAATAGGTGCCAGATGAAATGCTGCGCAAACCAATGCGGCCACTAAATGGTGCACGAATTGTAGTTTTTGCCAATTGTGCCCTTACTAAATTAGTTTGCGATTGGAATGATCTTAAATCGGCTAAAGAGGTGTCATATTCTTCCTGGCTGATAGCTCCTTTTTCCAAAAGTTGCTTTGCTCTGCTTTCGTTTGTTCCAGAAAGTTTTTGCTTGGTTAATGCGTCTTGTAGTTGCGCTTGAATATCTCTGTCGTTAATTTTTACTAAGACAGTTCCTTTAGAAACCGTTGTGCCTTCTTTAAAAAAGATTCCGGTAACTAAACCAGAAACTTCACTTTTAAGTACAATAGATTCATTTGCTTCTATTGCGCCAGTAACTTCTAAATCAGTATCGAATTTTGATAATTTAACGACCATACCATCAACTGCAATTGCCGGAGATGATTTTCCATCTTTTCCACCCTTACCTTTTGAGGCAGGTGCACCACCTTTACCTTCTATCTTTTTGTTTGCATTAATTCGGTAGTAAACCAAGTAAGCCAGGCCTAAAGCCAAAACAATGTAAATTATATATCTTTTCTTCATTTGTGTTTATATCGCCTTCTTGCGGGTGTTAAATTATAAATATTCCAAAATGGCTCGTAAAAATATTCAAAAGTTCATGCATAAATTTGTTGTATTAAGGATGTTACCGATTGCTCCATTTAATTAGGTAGTCATTAGTTCAATAATCTTCGTTAACAGTTTAGCTCATTTGGGCTAAATTTTAACAATTTATCAAACAATGATTAAAAAAAAACTATTGTTTCCGATTACAATAACAGCTTAGACTATTATAGTGACGAAAATATGCAGCTTTAGTTTAAAAGTTCACAACTATTTTACATTCTAATTTTTTAAACTTAGAAACAGTTTAAAAATGATTTTTAGATTTTATGAACGTGTCTCCACGTTCTATAAAGTAATTGGAATTGAAATTTAAACAGTTTCTTAAATTTTGGTGATAAAATTAACTATTGACCAATAAATGAGCACCCTCACAACTATTTTACAACCCTTTTTAGAATTAAATTTTAAAGCAAGGCGATAAAATATAAATTTGTGGCAAAACACATATATATGTTTATTAAAAAATCGATTTTAAGTTTAGTTGTATTACTAACATCTATTATGGCAGCGAAGGCGCAAGTTAAAATAGGTTTCGAGGTTTCCTTTAAAGAACCTCAGGCACATTATGCTGAAGTGCAAATGAATATTTCTGGCTTGGCGAAAGATTATGTTGATGTTAAAATGCCAGTTTGGACTCCAGGTTCTTATTTAATCCGCGAGTTTGAAAAAAGCGTTGAAGGATTTAAGGCTTCAGCTTCTGGAAAAGCATTAAAAGTAGAAAAAGTAAGAAAAAATATTTGGCGAGTTTATTCTTCGAAAGCAAAGGATATCAAAATTAATTATCGAGTTTATGCTTTCGAAATTTCAGTTCGTACAGCTTTTATTGATGAATCTCACGCTTTCTTATCGCCAACAGGTATTTTTATGTACCCAGAAGGAATGATTAAATCGCCAAGTACAGTAAAAATTATTCCTTTTAAAACCTGGAGTAAAGTTTCCACAGGCCTACCAATGGTAGCAGGCGAAACTTTTACTTATAAAGCGAGTGACTTTGATATTCTGTTCGATAGCCCTATAGAAGTTGGTAATCAAGATACTTTTGAATTTATGGCTTCTGGTGTTCGCCACGAAGTTGCAATGTACGGTGGTGGTAACTATGATAAAGAAAAGTTAAAAGTAGATATGGCTAAAATTGTAGAACAGGAAACTGCAGTTTATGGCGAAAATCCGAATAAATATTATTTGTTCATTGTTCATAATTTTGCTCGCGGCGGAGGTGGTTTAGAGCATTTAAACTCTACAACTTTGGGTGCAACAAGAGATGCTTATAATACAGAAAAAGGTTACAAAGGATTTTTAAGCTTGGTTGCCCACGAATATCATCACCTTTGGAACGTTAAGCGCTTACGCCCGGTAGCTTTAGGTCCGTTTGATTATGATAACGAAAACTACACGACAAACCTTTGGGTGGCTGAAGGTTTTACTTCTTATTATGAAAACAAATATATTTTAAGAGCAGGTTTTGATGATCCAAATGGCTTTGTTAATGGCTTAGCTGGCGGTATTGCTACAGTTTTAAATACACCGGGTTCTAAATTACAATCTGCTTCTGCTTCTAGTTACGATGCATGGATTATTGGTTATCGCCCAAATGAAAACTCTAAAAACATTGCGATTTCTTATTACAATAAAGGCGAGGTAATTGGTATTTTGATGGATTTAGAAATCATCAATGCAACAAAAGGCGCAAAAAGCTTAGATGATGTAATGAAAGCGATGTACTTACAGTGCAAAACTTTAAAACGTGGTTATACCGATGCTGAATTTAAAGCAATGGTCGAAAAAATATCAGGTATCAGTTTTACAAACTTCTGGGTAAAATATGTTAATGGCGTGGTTGATGCTGAATACGTTAAATACTTCAGTTATGCGGGTGTTAATGTTTCAACGGAAAATGCAACTCCAGGTAAACCTGTCACAGGCGCAGCGGCACAATTAGCTAACGATGGTTTAGCTATAACATCTACAACAAGAGGTTCTGCTGCTTGGGAGGCAGGTTTAAACGTAAATGATATAATTATTTCATTAGATGATATCACCGTTGGAGATGCAATAAGTACTTTAAGATTGCGTGCACCACAGGTTTCTTTAGAATCTTTACCTGTTGTGGCTAAAAAACAAATTGGCGATGTTTTGAAACTTAAAGTAAAACGTGATGGGATTCAAAAGGAAATTTCTTTAACCTTAAAAGAAAATCCAAGTGTACGTTTAAAAGCTACTATTGATGAAAATGCATCAGCAGCGCAAAAAACTGTACTTAAAAAATGGATGGGTATTTAATTCATTTACAAAAGTCTTAAACAAAAAACACCTTTCAGGATTTCTGAAAGGTGTTTTTTGTTTCAAGCACTAGACTTTTATTACTTAGCTTGAGATTAAAAAGTGTATCTAAAACCTAATCCAAATCTGCCAGCACTGAAATTGCTGCCATTATCACCTAAATAAATACGTGGTCTCCAGTCTAAAGCAACGGCTAATGGCGCTCCTTTAATTTTGTAATCAACTCCAGCCATTGGTACTAAGTAAAAGCTCGAGCCTCCATCGTATAGTTGTAATGATGGACCACCACCAGCGAAAAAGTCTAACCCGTCAGCGCCTTTAATTGCAGTATTATATTGAAGAAAAGCTTGTAGGAAAGTAGAATTTCCACCGAAAAGAACCTCAGCTTGTACTGCACCTTTTCTTCCAAAGTGATGTCTTAACGATGGGCCGACTAAAGTAGCACCATCACCAAAATCAAGTCCTAAACCTACGCCTGTTTTATAATTTTGAGCTTTAACTTCAGTTGTAGTTAATGCAAATAAGGCTGCGCATCCAAAAATAGTAAAAAGTAATTTTTTCATAATCTAAAATTTTATAATGTTTTTTTTAAAGTATTATCAGCCTAACAACTTTAATGCCGATTATGTTTTTTAAGTAAAAATCTAATTAGATAAAAACAATGCTTGCATAGCAATTTTGTAATTACTAAGTTTATTAAAATATTTTTAGCTGCTTTTACAATTGATATTAAAATGCAGCTAAAAACTTTTTTTGATGAAATGGATGCAAGAGATTTATCTCTTTTATTGTTTGATTTTTTTAACTTAACCAAATATTACAAATCATATGGCTGCAGCAATTAAACGAGTTTTCGATCTCTTAAAATATAGCCTTGAGCAACCTCAGCAAGAGTTCATTAGCGGTAAAATAAACGGCAAATGGATAAATTATAGTACAGCAGAGTTTTGTGAAGTTGCAGATAATTTAAGCCGGGGTTTAATAAACAAAGGAATTGGCAAAGGTGGTCGTGTTGCAGTAATGTCTCATAACAGACCGGAATGGAATATCGCAGATTTTGCAGCCAACCAAATCGGAGCATATCAAATTCCACTCTATCCAACACTTGCCGACAACGATATTCAATTTATATTAAAGGATGCAGAAATATCCATCATTTTTGTAGCCGATGAAGATTTATATAAAAAGGTTAAACCAAATGTAGAAGCAGTAAATCCGAATATTAAAATATACACATTTAATGATGTTTCGGGAGCTGATAACTGGAAATTATTAACTGATGAAGGCAAAGCTAGAACCGAAATTAATCTGGATGAGTATCGGGATAAAATTGAACCAGAAGATATTCTAACCTTAATATATACATCTGGTACAACAGGGACCCCAAAAGGTGTAATGCTTACACACGATAATTTAGTTGCAAACTTTATAAATTCCTCTGTCGTAATGCCTGAGGGTGTAAATAAAGCACTTAGTTTTCTTCCATTATCGCACATCTTTGAGCGGATGATTATCTATTTATATCTGTATAACCGTACTTCTATTTATTATGCAGAAAGTATGGAAACAATAGTAGCTGATATTCAGCATGTAAAACCTAACTCGTTTTCTACCGTTCCGCGTTTACTGGAAAAGGTTTACGATAAAATTATGGAAAAAGGTAAAGCACTTACAGGAATTAAGAAAGGAATTTTCTTTTGGTCAGTTGCTTTGGCGGAGAAATACACAACTAATGCAAGCGCCTGGTACAATTTTAAATTAAATATTGCACGTAAACTTGTTTTCAAAAAGTGGCAGGAAGCTCTTGGAGGAGAAATTGTAGTTATCGTTTCTGGAGGAGCGGCTCTAAATCCAAGGTTAGCAAGAATTTTTTGGGCTGCAGGGATGCCGGTTTTCGAAGGTTACGGACTAACAGAAACATCTCCTGTTATAACGGTTAATCATTTCGGAGGAACAATGTTCGGCTCAGTTGGCGAAGTTATTAAAGGTGTTGAAGTTAAAATTGCCCAAGATGGGGAAGTTCTAACACGAGGACATCAGGTTATGAAAGGTTATTATAATCGTCCTGATTTAACCGCTGAAGCTATTGATAAAGATGGATGGTTTCATACTGGAGATATCGGTGAACTAGTAGATGGTCGTTTTTTGAGAATAACCGACCGTAAAAAGGAAATGTTTAAAACAGCGGGAGGTAAGTATATTGCCCCACAAATGCTTGAAAATAAATATAAAGAATCTATTTTTATTGAGCAAATAATGGTTTTAGGGGAAAACAAGAAATTCCCTTCAGCTTTAATTGTACCTAATTTCGAAACACTGAAAACCTGGGCTGGCAGAAAAGGAATTACATTTACATCTAACGAGGAGATTATTAAAAATGAGCAAGTTTTAAGGAAGTATAACGAAGTAATAGAAGCTGCTGGTGCCGACTTTGGTAAGTGGGAGCAAGTTAAGCGTTTTGCTTTATTACCAAAAGAATGGAGTATTGATGGAGGAGAATTAACCCCAAAACTAAGTTTAAAGAGAAAAGTAATTACTGAAAAAAACAATAGTATAATTGAAAAAATATACAAAGATGCAGAAGACTACAAAGCACCAAACTAGTGTTTCCTTTTTAATTTATTTTTTAGCTATAATTTTAATGTCTGGCTGCGTTAGTGGTCAGTTGGGTAAAAACAACAGTGGCGAATATAAAAATGGGATGGTGGTTTCTGCTCACCCTAAAGCTTCAGAAGTTGGTATAGAAATTTTAAAAAAGGGTGGGAATGCGGTTGATGCCGCGGTTGCAGTTCAATTTGCTTTAGCTGTGGTTTATCCCAATGCGGGCAATATTGGCGGTGGTGGATTTATGGTCTATCGTTCATCGAAAGGTGAAATAAATGCGCTCGATTTTAGAGAAAAAGGTCCTTCTTCTGCAAGTAGAGATATGTATCTGGATTCTACAGGTAATCCTATTGTTGCTAAAAGTTTATACGGTCAGCTTGCCTCGGGCGTTCCTGGTTCTGTTGATGGAATGGTTGAAGCGCATAAAAAATATGGTAAATTAAGTTGGAAAGAGGTTATTCAACCAGCAATTGATTTGGCTCAGAACGGATTTCAGATTACAAAGCAGCAAGCCAGTGAATTAAATAATATGCATAGAAATTTTATGAAATTCAATCCTGAAGGAACGGCTTTCATTAATTTGGAGCGTCCCTGGAAAGAAAACGACTTATTAGTGCAAAATGAACTTGCAACTACTTTAAAATTAATTCAAGAAAAAGGAAGAGCAGGTTTTTATGAAGGAGCGGTTGCAGATTCTATTGTATTAGAAATGCAAAAAGGAAAAGGCTTAATTACTAAAGAAGATTTAAAAAACTACCATTCTGTTTGGCGTAAACCAATTACCGGAACTTATCGTGGATATAAAATTATTACTATGCCGCCAACCTCAAGCGGAGGAGTTGCATTGGTACAACTGTTGCAATCTGTAGAACCTTATCCCCTAAAAAAGTGGGGTCACAATTCAGATTCCACAGTTCAGTTAATTGTTGAAGCAGAAAGAAGGGTTTATGCTGATAGAGCAACACATTTAGGTGATCCGGATTTTTATGCTGTTCCCGTAAATGAACTATTAAATCCAGATTACAATAAAAATCGAATGTCAACTTTTAATTGGTCGGCAGCAACTCCAAGCAGTTCTGTTTTGGCAGGTAATGTAAATGGTAAAGAGCATGAGGAAACCACACATTTCTCAATTGTTGATAGGGAAGGAAATGCAGTTTCGATTACAACGACTTTAAATGGCTCTTACGGTTCTTTCGTAGTTGTTAAAGGTGCTGGTTTTTTAATGAATAACGAAATGGACGATTTTTCTGTTAAGCCTGGAGCACCTAATATGTATGGTTTAGTTGGCGGTGAGGCAAATTCTATTGCTCCAAATAAAAGGATGTTAAGTTCGATGACACCAAGTATTGTAGAGAAAGACAATAAATTATTTATGGTAGTTGGTACGCCAGGAGGTTCTACAATTATTACTTCTGTTTTTCAAACGATTATAAATGTTATAGATTTTGAAATGCCGATGCAATCGGCTGTAGCAGCAAAGAAATTCCATCACCAATGGTTGCCTGATGAAGTGTATGCAGAAAAAGACGCTTTGGATAGTTTAACAACCGAAAAATTAAAGGCTAAAGGATATAAAATTGTGCTACGTGGAGGAATTGGGAGAGTTGATGCAATCTTAAAAACAAAGTGGGGGACTTATCAAGGAGGGGCAGATCCAAGAGGGGATGATAAGGCTATCGGATACTAATTGTTGGTAAGTTGAAAATTATTTTGCAATAAAAATCTTTTTGGTATGACAGTTGTAATAGGTCGAAGACGCTTGTTAACGTTAATTAGAAAAGACATGAAATTAAATTTATTTAAATCCCTACCGGTAGCATTAGCCGGATTATTTGTAGGTACTGCTGCGATGGCGCAGGAACCAGCAACATCTTCTCAATTTAGAACTTGGTCTATTGGGGTAAATGCAGGTGCATTAACACCACTTTCTCCTTTAGGTGGAAGAAATGATTTTAGTAACAACAAAACTAGTTTTGGTTACGGATTGTACATTAAAAAACAAATTACTAATTATTTCTCTCTTCGTTTAGATGGAGTTGCAGGTAAATTAAAAGGAGATAATACAGAAGCTTACGATAGTGGTTTCACTAATACGAGCACTGTTTCTGCGTTCGATACAAAATTAAATTATTCAGCTAGCTTAAACGCTGTTGTTAATATGTTTAATATCGATATGTTCAGAAAAGAGAATGCTGTTCAACTTTACACATCTGTTGGTGCTGGTTTAGCAGGTTATAAACCAACTATTACTACAGCCGCTGGAACTTCAGCTTATGCTGGTGATAAAACGATTAGCGAATTAATTATTCCAGTTGGTTTAGGCGCTAAGTTCAAAGTATCTGATGGTGTTAATATCGACTTAGGTTGGACTATCAACTTTGTAGATGGTGATAATTTAGATGGTTTATACAAAAACGGAAATAATGATAAATATAACTATGCTTACGCAGGTTTAGAGTTTGCTTTAGGTAAAGGAAAACAATTGGCTTTCCATAATCCAGTTGCTGCAACTTACGATGAAGCGTTGGCGGCTAAAAACACAGCAAATGCATTGAAAGGTGATTTAGATGCTCAAAAAGCAGAAAATGCTAAATTACGTTCTGATTTAAATAACTTGTTAACTGATACAGATGGCGATGGCGTTGCTGATAAATTAGATAAATGCCCAGGTACACCTTCAGGTACTGTTGTTGACGGTTCAGGTTGTCCTTTAAAAACTCCAGAAAAAGTTGTAGAAAAAGTAGTTGTAACTGAAGAAGATCGTAAAGTTGTTAATGAAGCAATTAAAAATTTAGAATTCGATTTAGGTAAAGCTACTATCCGTTCTAAATCTTACGCATCATTAAACAGAGTTGCTGCTTTATTAGTTCAGAAAAACTTTAGCTTAAAATTAGCTGGTCACACAGATAATACTGGGTCTAAAGCATTAAACTTACGTTTATCTAAAGAAAGAGCAGAATCTGTAAAAGCTTACTTAGTTTCTCAAGGTGCTAATGCATCTCGTATCGAGGCTACAGGTTACGGAATGGGTCAACCAATTGCAACTAACAAAACTGCAGCTGGTCGTCAGAAAAACCGTCGCGTAGAGTTTACACTTTACTAGTCGATAATAAAATTTGATTAAGCCTCCGATGAAAATCGGGGGCTTTTTTATTGAATAGATTTTATAAGTTTCTTGATATCTATCAAATCACTCATCTCAAAACTTATGGATTGAGGAATAAATTTCTGATAAATAATTTGGTTGTCCTTGCTATCGTATATGCTTATAATTTTATCATTACTGCGTTGAGTATATACAAGGTATTTAACAGGTTTCTCTTTATTTAAAATCAAACTATCTAGTTCAGCATACAAAGGGAATTTTAATTTGTAATTATACATTTCTGGCGCAGTTTCTACATTGTAAATCTTATCTGCACCAGCCTTTTTGTTTTCACTGAATAACCTTCTTATGTATTCAGGAACATATAGTGTTTCATTAACAAGCTGTGGTAATCTTACTTTGTTGTAAAATTGAAAATCTAAATACCGGCTTTTACCAGAAATTAAACCATCATTAACTTGTTTTAAGTATCCAGCCAAAAAACCTGGCGACCAATTGTAGAGTGTGGAATTGTTATAAAGTACACTAAGGATATTCGATTTCGGGCCTCTTCTCGCACTTAATTTTCCACCCATTTCTTTAACAATCATGTTGGTATAAACATCAGAATAAAGATTTATAGTGGCTAATACACTTTCCTCCTTTTGTTTAGGTTTTTTTGAAGGTGTAATCAGCTTCAGTGTGTAAACAATATTTACTTTGGTAGTGGTATCTACAGCCTCGCTGTATGCATCAAGATAAAATAACGAATAGCTAGATGAATTCGCGTCATAGTTAGCAAGCTCATTTGGTTTAATGATTTTATAAGGCGTAATTGTCCAAACTTTTTTTATTGCCTCATCAAATTTTTCTAGCTCCTTGTAATCATTATATTGAAAGGTAAAAAGTGTTGTAGTATTTTTAAGGCTATCTAGCTTTCCATTGCTTGATACCTCGCTTCCGAAATAAGATACTTGAGCCTTGCAAATTACCGAAAGAAGAATTAAGGTAAATAGGAGAGGGATTTTTTTTATTTGTAACATATTTATTTGTTTTCAATTGTGTTAATCAATTATAAGAATCTTTTGACAAAAATTCTTCATTTTACTATTGCATTAACAAAATACATTTGTTAGCTTTGTTATGCAAGCATAATAAATTTAACCAAATGAAGCAACAACAAACAATAGATTACCATGTTAAGTTTGCCTGGCAAAACATGTTTAATAAGTACAACCAAATGGCTTCGAGCTTTGGGATAACACAGGCAATTGGTTACATGCTTATTAATATTGATGATGTTGAAGGTACAGCTGTTTCGAACCTCGCCGCGTTGCTTGGCGTAAAGGCAACGAGTCTTTCTCGCATGTTGAATAATATGGAAGACGCTAATCTTATATATCGCGAAACTTCAGCTGGAGATAAACGCTCTGTAAAGGTTTTTTTAACAGACTTTGGTAAAGAAAAGAAACATTTAGCAAAGGGTGTTGTCCGAAAATTTAATGAATATCTTGATGAACATTTTACTAAAAAGGAAAAAGAAACCTTCATCAATTTATTAATAAAACTAAATGATATAACTGTAGCATATACTGTTGATTAATATGAAACGAAGCATTAATAAAGTTGCTGTTTTAGGTTCAGGAATTATGGGTTCGCGTATTGCATGCCATTTCGCCAATATTGGTGTAGAGGTTTTGCTTTTAGATATTGCCCCGAAAGAACTGTTGCCCGAAGAACAAGCAAAAGGACTCGCATTAGATAACCCGGCGGTTAAAAACCGAATTGTAAATACAGCTTTGCAAACGGCTGTAAAAACCAATCCATCTCCGGTATATTCTAAAAAAGTATTAAATAAAATTAAAACAGGAAATTTCGATGATGATATGTCGAAAATTGCTGGCTTTGATTGGGTA
The DNA here is from genome assembly GCF_042650905.1 of Pedobacter jamesrossensis. Taxonomy (NCBI): domain Bacteria; kingdom Pseudomonadati; phylum Bacteroidota; class Sphingobacteriia; order Sphingobacteriales; family Sphingobacteriaceae; genus Pedobacter; species Pedobacter jamesrossensis. Next base: position 86,220 of record NZ_JBHSBY010000004.1, read on the forward strand.
ATTGAAGTGGTTGTCGAAAATCTGGATATCAAAAAGAAAGTTTTCGAGCAGGTAGAGCAGTTCCGCAAAGCGGGAACTTTAATTACTTCAAATACTTCGGGTATTCCAATTCATTTGATGGCCGAGGGTAGAAGCGAAGATTTTAAAGCGCATTTCTGCGGAACACACTTTTTTAATCCTCCTCGTTATTTAAAATTATTGGAGGTAATTCCAACACCGCATACCAAACCAGAAATTGTAGATTTCTTAATGCATTATGGTGATAAATTTTTAGGCAAAACCACTGTTTTATGTAAAGATACGCCAGCTTTTATAGCAAATCGGGTTGGCGTTTATTCTATCATGGCCTTGCTTCATTTGGTTGATAAATTAGATTTAACCGTAGAAGAGGTTGATAAATTTACTGGTCCGGCTTTAGGCCGACCAAAATCGGCTACTTTCCGTACTTCGGATGTGGTGGGTTTAGATACCATGATTAAGGTTGCAAAAGGCCTTTATGATAACTGTCCTGACGATAAAGCACACGAATTGTTTAAACTTCCTGCATACGTGCAAAAAATGGAAGAAAATAAATGGTTGGGCGATAAAACAAATCAGGGTTTCTATAAAAAAACTAAAACGGCTGATGGCAAAACTGAAATCCTCGCTTTAGATTTAAAAACATTAGAATATAAACCTCAGCAAAAAGTAAAATCGGCGACATTAGAAATGACCAAGCCAATTGAAAATCTTCGCGAACGCATGAAGATTTTTGCGAAAGGAAAAGATAAAGCAGGCGAATTGTTCCGCCATTCTTCTTTCGGTTTGTTCGAATATGTTTCGGATCGGATTCCAGAAATTTCAGATGAATTGTACCGCATTGATGATGCCATGCGTGCAGGCTTCGGCTGGGAACTAGGTCCTTTTGAACTTTGGGATGCCGTTGGTGTTAAAGAAGCAATTGAAGGAATGGAGCAATACGGAAACAAAGCTGCGGCTTGGGTTCACGAAATGCTTGATGCAGGAAACACTTCTTTCTATAAAGTAGAAGGTGGTATTAAAAAGTATTATGATATTCCATCAAAATCATATAAAGCCTTACAAGGTACAGATGATTTTATCATTTTAGATAACATCCGCGAAAACAAAACGCTTTGGAAAAACTCTGGTGTTTCCATTATTGATTTAGGCGATGGTATTTTGAATGTGGAATTCCATACCAAGATGAATACCATTGGTGGCGATGTAATCTCTGGAATTAATAAGGCTATTGATATGGCTGAAAAAGATTACCGCGGTTTGGTTATCGGTAACGATGGTGCAAATTTCTCTGCCGGTGCAAACGTGGGTATGATTTTCATGATGGCCGTAGAGCAGGAATGGGATGAATTAAACATGGCGATTCGAATGTTTCAGAATACTTCGATGCGCATTCGTTACTCATCAATTCCGGTGGTAGTTGCGCCGCATAATTTAACTTTAGGAGGCGGTTGCGAGTTTAGTTTACATGCCGACCATGTTCAACTATCGGCAGAAACTTATATGGGGTTAGTAGAGTTTGGAGTTGGTGTAATTCCTGGTGGTGGCGGAACAAAAGAATTCGCTTTGCGTGCTTCGGATGAGTTTAAAGACGACCAAATTGTTCAAAATGCGTTAAAAGACCGCTTCTTAACGATTGGAATGGCAAAAGTTTCTACTTCGGGTTACGAAGCTTATGAATTGGGTTATCTACAAAAAGATAAATTCTCTATTTCGATGAACCGTAATCGCCTATTGGCTGATGCAAAAGCAAAAGCAATTGAATTGGCCGATGCGGGTTATACCAAACCTGTTCAAAGAACTGATATTAAGGTTCTTGGCAAGCAGGGTTTAGGAATTGTGTATGCAGGTGCAAATAGTATGTATGCTGGTCATTACATTTCTGAACACGATAAAAAAATATCTGAAAAATTAGGTTACGTAATGTGTGGTGGCGATTTATCTTCCCCTACAGAAGTAAGCGAACAATATTTATTGGATTTGGAAAGAGAAGCATTTTTGTCGCTTGCCGGAGAAAGAAAATCGTTAGAAAGAATTCAATCGATAATTACAAAAGGGAAAACGTTGAGGAACTAATTAGTGAGGGAGTAAGGAAAAAGGAGCAAAGAATAAAGACAAACGGCAAAATAGGGTGCAATAATTTTAGGCAGTTACAGATATGGAAAGAAGGTATGGTAATAGCAAAAGCAACTTATTTACTGCTTATAATTTACCTTCAGTAGAAAAATTCGGATTAGTATCTCAGATTTCTCGATGTGCTGTTTCTGTTCCATCAAATATTGCAGAAGGCTCATCAAGATCCTCGAATAAAGAATTTGCACACTTTTTGTCAATTGCACTTGGGTCATTATTTGAACTTGAGACACAGATATTGCTTTCGGTTGATTTAGGTTTCCTTACCTCGGAAAATGTTGAGTTATTGTTAAGCGAAATAATTCAATTACAAAAGAAAATAGCAACGTTTAAAAAAACACTTATATAACGAAATTGGTTAGGGAACCATGTCATTATTCTTTGTTCCTTAATCTTTAATCATAATAAAATGGAAGCATATATTATAGCCGGATATCGTACAGCAGTGGGCAAAGCGCCCCGTGGCGTATTCCGTTTTACAAGAGCTGATGATTTGGCCGCAGAAGTAATTAGAGCTTTGGTGGCGTCGGTTCCGAATTTGGATAATGAACAAATTGATGATGTAATTGTGGGTAATGCTACCCCAGAAGCAGAACAGGGTTTGAATATTGCCCGTATGATTTCGTTGATGGGCCTGGACACGGATAAAGTTCCTGGCGTTACGGTGAACCGATATTGTGCATCGGGTTTGGACACAATTGCGACTGCAGTTGCAAAAATTAAAGCCGGAATGGCCGATTGTATAATCGCTGGCGGCGTAGAGGTGATGAGCGGAATGCCTTTTGGTGGATGGAAATTGGTGCCAAATGCTGAAGTAGCTAAAAACAATCCGGATTGGTATTGGGGAATGGGTTTAACTGCCGAAGCTGTTGCTAAAGAATACAATGTTAATCGTGAAGACCAAGATGCATTTGCTCTAAAATCTCACGAAAAAGCGATTCACGCCATAAAAAATGGACATCTAAAAGATGGTGTTTTGCCAATTACAGTAAACGAAAATTACTTAGATGCGAACTTGAAAAAGAAAACGCGTTCTTATATCGTTGATACGGATGAAGGTCCTCGTGCAGATACCACATTGGAAAAATTGGCAAAATTGAAACCTGTTTTTGATGCGGTTGGAAGTGTTACTGCTGGAAACTCTTCACAAACATCTGACGGTGCTGCATTTGTTTTGGTGGTTTCTGAAAGGAAAATGAAAGAACTAAATGCCGAACCCATTGCAAGATTAGTGAGTTATGGTGTAGCAGGAGTTCCGCCAAGAATTATGGGTATTGGTCCAATTGAGGCCATTCCGAAAGCTTTAAAGCAGGCAGGATTAAAACAATCTGACATGGATTTAATTGAATTGAACGAAGCTTTTGCTTCTCAATCTTTAGCCATCATCAGAACTTTGGACTTAAATCCTGATATAATCAATGTTAACGGTGGCGCAATTGCTCTAGGTCATCCCCTGGGTTGTACTGGTGCAAAATTAACCGTGCAAATGATGAATGAATTAAAAAGACAAGATAAAAAATACGGCATGGTTACAATGTGTGTAGGTACCGGGCAAGGTGCAGCGGGGATATTTGAGCTTTTGTAGAATATTTTGCTTAGGCGCATCGTCATTGCGAGGTACGAAGCAATCTTAATGCTTTGGGTTAGTATAAGCGATATTTGTAGGGTTGCTTTGTACCTCGCAATGACGGCTGTATTAAGAATAAAATTATTATGATTTGAATTTGAGCAGGTCTCAAATCTCATTTCTCAAATCTCATAAAAATGGAAACAACTGAAAAAAAAACAATTAAAGGCGGCGAATTCTTAATTAAAGAAACCGTTTATCAGGATGTGTTTATCCCTGAAGAATTTGATGAAGAGCAACAAATGATTGCGCAAACTTGTCGCGATTTTTTAGCTTCTGAAGTTTATCCCAATTTAGATAAAATAGATAAGCAGGAAGACCCAGAATTAATGCCAACACTTTTAACCAAAGCTGGCGAATTGGGTATTTTAGGCGTTTCTGTTCCGGAAGAATACGGAGGTTTTGGGAAAAATTTTAATACTTCGATGTTGGTTGCAGATGTGGTTGGTGCTGGGCATTCTTTTGCAGTTGCACTTTCTGCACATACCGGAATTGGCACTTTACCCATCCTTTATTATGGAAACGAAGAACAAAAGGCTAAATACATCCCGAAATTAGGTTCAGGTGAATGGAAAGCAGCTTATTGTTTAACTGAACCAAATTCTGGTTCGGATGCAAACTCTGGTAAAACCAAAGCAAAGTTGAGCGATGATGGTAAACATTACATCATCAACGGACAAAAAATGTGGATTACCAATGGAGGCTTCGCCGATATCTTTATCGTTTTTGCAAAAATTGATGACGATAAAAATTTGACGGCTTTTATCGTAGAGAAAAATTTTGGTGGAATTACCATGAATCCCGAAGAACATAAAATGGGAATTAAAGGTTCATCAACCCGCCAGGTTTTCTTTAATGATTGCGAAGTCCCTGTTGAGAATATGTTGAGCGAAAGAGAAAATGGTTTTAAAATCGCGGTGAACATTTTAAATATTGGTCGTATAAAATTATCTGCAGCGGCAATTGGTGCTTCAAAAGCGACTTTAAACACTGCAATTAACTATTCTAATGAGCGTAGTCAGTTTGGTCGCCCGATTTCAAAATATGGTGCAATTCGTTTCAAAATAGCAGAAATAGCTTCGAAACTGTATGCTGTTGATGCTGCAAATTATCGTGCCGGACAAAATATTGATGATACTTACGACCAATTGGTTGCCGATGGAATGGAATCTGGTAAAGCAAGATTAAAATCTGTTGAGCAGTTTGCAGTTGAGTGCGCCATTTTAAAAGTTTGGGGTTCAGAAGCATTAGATTACACGGTTGATGAAGGCGTTCAAATTTATGGTGGTATGGGTTTTAGTGCCGATGCACCAATGGATAGAGCTTATCGCGATGCCCGTATCAACAGAATTTTCGAAGGCACGAACGAGATTAACCGTTTGTTAACCGTTGATATGATGCTGAAGCGTGCTATGAAAGGTGAATTGGATTTAATGGGGCCAGCAACTGCGGTAGCAGCCGAGTTAATGAGTATTCCTGATTTTGGCGAAGAAGACACAACTTTATTTGCCGCGGAGAAAAAAGTTTTGGCGAACCTTAAAAAAGCAACATTAATGGTTGCAGGTGCTGCGGTTCAGAAACTGATGATGACACTGAGTAAAGAACAGGAAATTTTAATGAACATTGCCGATATGGCAAGTTACGTTTACGTATTGGAATCAGCTTTGCTTAGAACGGAAAAATTAGTAAGTATGAAAGGTGAAGCAGCTTGTTCCGGTCAACTGGATTTACTTAAAATTTATTTGGTTGAAGCAGTTGATGGAATTGCCAAAGCAGGTAAAGAAGCACTTTGGGCTTTCGCTGAAGGCGATGAGCAACGCATGATGTTAGTCGGTTTACGCAGATTTACAAAAGTAGAACCATTTAATGTTAAAGATGCCCGCCAAAGAGTTGCGCAGCAATTAATTGAGGCGAATAAATATATTTTTTAAAAAGACTAAAGCTCAAAGACCAAAGCCAACATAATCAAACTTTAAGTAAACTGTAAAGGAGTAAGATCACTCTAATCTCTTTTAAGTAAGTTGCTTTAGTGTTTCTGCTTTGGTCTTTTTGCTTATCTATTTGTTAAAATTGGTTAAAAATTGTAGCATCCGTATTAAAAGCTTATTTTTGCGGTCTATGTTTAAAATCAAATATATAATACTATTAATTTGTCTGGTGGGTTGCTTGGCTGCTTGTAATAAGAACGACGCTTTTGAGGATTACGATCCCGTGCCACAGTTTAAAGCTGATACTAGTGCTATTAGGGCTTTTATAAAAACGAATAACATACCTGCAATCAAAGATCCGTCTGGCGTATTTTATCAGATTTTAGAGCCAGGTTCAGGAAACATTAGCTATACTACCAGCACAAGAATAACCGCGAACTACGAAGGTAGATTATTAAGCGGTACGGTTTTCGATAGCTCCAAGGGAACACCAATATCATTTGCTTTAGGTGGAGTAATAGTTGGCTGGCAAATTGGTATTCCAAAAATTCAAAAGGGAGGAAAAATAAGGCTAATTATCCCTTCATATTTTGCTTACGGAACGCAATCTCCATCATCTTTAATTCCGGCAAATTCAATTCTTGATTTTGATATAACACTTACCGACGTACAATAATTAATGAAGAACTTTACAAAATTTAGCCTGCTTACATTTATACTCGCTACAATACTATTTACATCTTGTAAAAAAGAGTATGAATCTGCCCAAACGGTAGATGATGCAGCAATTCAGTCTTACTTAAAATCAAATAATATATCGATGGATAAATCTTCCACTGGTTATTATTATAAAATAAATACGACAGGTACAGGAGATGCAGTTAAAAACTCCGATTCAATTTATTATTCTTATACTTTCAAAACCTTAGGTGGCACGGTGTTAAATCAAACTTCAGATTTGATGATTCCAGGTACTTTTTTAGGTTATACTGATCGCTTTACAATTGGTGGGACTCCTTATGTTTTTACACCGATTAGAGAGGTTTTAGCGATGCTTAAAAGGGGCGGGAAAGCTACATTAATTTTGCCTTCGAATCAGGCTTTTGGTAAAAATGGCTTAAGCGCAATCAATGTTGGGTCAAATGAAAATATTCTTATAGATTTAGGTATATACAATTTCACGAAAAAATATGAAGTGGATGAGTATGAGATTAACAAGTTTATCGCAGATAAAGGATTAACGATGACAAAGGATGCGTCAAGAGCTCGTTATAGTATTACAACCCCTGGAACTGGAACCGATGCAATTAATGTTAATTCTACAATTGTGGCAAATTACACTGTCCGGAATCTTGATGGTACTGTTGTAGATTCTTCGACTGATGGAACATTTAGTTCTGCTCTAAGCGGTTTGTACAAAGGCTGGCAATTAATTTTACCCGGAAAAGTAACAGCAGGAGGCAAACTACGTTTAATTATTCCTTCTGATTTGGCTAATGGAGTAGCGTTAGATTTTGATATAGAAATTGTAAGCGTTACGAATTAAGCGCTTCCTTAAAAACTTTAAGCACTCTTTCTCGTGCAAATGTATGCTCAACTATTGGTTGGGCATATTTTTTTGTCCCAAATTCTGGCACCCATTTTTTAATATATTCAAACTTCGAGTCGAATCTTTTGGCTTGTAATTCCGGATTAAAAACCCTGAAATATGGTGCAGCATCATTACCAGAACCTGCTGCCCATTGCCAGCCGCCAACATTACTGGCCATTTCATAATCAAGCAGTTTATCAGCAAAATAAGCCTCTCCCCAGCGCCAGTCGATTAATAAGTGTTTAGAAAGGAAGCTTGCAACAACCATACGAACGCGATTATGCATCCAGCCTGTTTCGTTCAGTTGCCTCATCCCGGCATCAACTAGTGGATAGCCAGTGTTACCTTCGCACCATGCTTTAAATTCAGCTTCGTTATTTCGCCATTTAATTTTATCGTATTGTTTTTTAAATGAATCGAAAGCCGCATAAGGAAAATGCCAAAGAATCATCATGTAAAATTCTCTCCAGGCTAACTCAGAAAGCCAAACATTCGATTTAGCTTCAATTGCATCACTAACCGCCTTTCGAATGCTTAGTGTGCCAAATCTTAAATGTAAACCAACGTGAGTAGTTCCTTCCAAAGCAGGGAAATCTCTTTCTTTTGCGTAATTATTGAGCTTAGTTTTATAGCTCATTTTGGGGAAATCCAACTTGCTTTTTTCAAACCCCATTTCTTTTAAACTCGGTAGTGATAAATGTTTTGTCGGTAATAAATTTTTGAAATAATTCTTTGTTGGGTAAGGTTTAATGTAAAAATCATTCAGCTTAGCATTCCATTGTTTGTAGAAAGGGGTAAATACAGTATATGGTGTCTTATCTGCCTTTAATATTTCGCCCTTTTCAAAAATCACCTGATCCTTGTAAGTTTTAAAAGCAATTTTTTCGCTGGTTAAAAACTCAAACATATTATCATCGCGCTCCCGGGCATAAGGCTCATAGTCGTGATTCGTGTAAACTTCTTTAACTTGATACTCTTTTAAAATTTCTGGCCAAATTTTTTCGGGCGTACCATATTTAATCAGCAAATCCGAACCTTTAGCTTGCAACTCTTCTTTAATATCCCCAAGCGTTTGATAAATAAAGGTTACACGAGCATCATTTACAGGTAATTTATCGAGGATGTTTTTATCAAATATAAATAACGGTAAAACAGGATATTCGCTTTTTAATGCATGATAAAGCGCTGCATTATCTTCTAAACGTAAATCGCGGCGGAGCCATAAAATATTAACCCCTAAATCTCCTAAAGAAGACTTTGTCTTTCTATTGTTTAGCCCCTCCGCCCCTAAAGGGGAACTTGAATTTCTAGTGTTCATGTATGTTGATTAATAACCCCTAAATCTACTAAAGGGGACTTTTCCTTTTTATCGTTCATTTAAAGTTTTATATCTTTATTTATTTATTGCTATTTCCATCATGCTTTTCAGCTCCCCTTCAGGGGGTTGGGGAGTAAATATTTTTTAGCGCTTCTTCAACTCTGGTAAATTTAAATTTAAAACCTGCATTTAACAGCTTTTGTGCAGATGTGTTGTTGCTCATTAAAACGGCCTCAACTCTTTCGCCTAATAGTAATTTTATAACACTTCTTGGAACTTTAATTGGCCAGAAAGGGCGATGCAACTGTTTAGCAATTGCCTTTGTTAGTGCTTTATTGGTTACTGGAAATGGTGCGCAGGCATTGTAGCTGCCTTCCATCTTTATATTTTCAATTGCTTCGATGTACATTTCAACCATATCATCGTTGTGCAACCAGGGAGTCCATTGTTTTCCGGTTCCTATTGCTGAACCTGCAAATAATCGAACAGGTAAATCCAATTGCGGTAAAGCTCCTCCATTTTTACTCAATACAATTCCTGTACGAAGTTTCACAATTCTTAAACTTAGTTTCTTGCCTTCATCAACAGCGTTTTCCCAAAGCTTACAACATTCGGCTAAAAAGCCAAAACCATTCGGACTCTCTTCTGTCAAAATTTCATCGCCACAATCGCCATAGTAACCAACTGCTGAAGCCGAAATAAAAGATTTTATATTATGGTTTTTAGATGTTTTGATAGCATCGTAAATTAATTCCGTCGATTTTACACGACTATCTATGATTAATTTTTTCTGCTCTTCAGTCCATTTTTTGTCGGCAACTGGCTCGCCAGCTAAATGAACAATTGCATCAACATTGTTTAATGCATTTATATCAATCTCTTTTTTAAAAATATCCCACACGTAATTATTAGGGTCGCTAGTTTTTTTGCGAGAAAGTGTGTTTACTTCGTAGCCTTTGGCAAGCAAATGCTTTTTAAGTTCGGTACCAACAAGCCCGGTAGCTCCTGTAATAAGAATTTTTTTACCCATCTTTTTAAAACACCAAAGATAAGAAAGGGTTTTAGTTGAGTACTTATTTTGAGCCCTAATTCTAGGTAAGAAATCTATGAAAATCGTAAATGCTATTTTCGGTCTGTGAAAACACAGACCGAGGTATATTTTAGTCGTTTCTGTCTAGCCGAAAGCCGCCTAAATTTACAATCCTGCTATAACCCTACCTTTAGGCGCCTTAACAGAATAGCTTAACTTGATTGTTTTCGTTTCATTTGGCGCAATTTTTAAGTTCCAGGAAAGCATGCCTGTTTCCTTATTTATTTCGGCTCCACTACTTTCTAGTAATTCTGTTTCGATATCACTTTGTGTAGATAAAGGATATTGGTCTTTTAGCGATAATTCGATAGCTTCTTTTTTTGTATTTCTAATTTTAATCAGGTAGGTAAAGGCTTGTTTCTTATTACTGCCAATAAACTTAGTGCTACTAAAATCTTCTTGTTTTTCTCTGGTGATGATGATTTTTTTGTCTTTACCCATACTTAAACTTAATGTATCTAAAATATTTGCCGGGTTGATAAAAGACTTTCCGGTATAGGTACCTTCAAAAATTATATTCGCATTGCCTGCCTGTAAATTCAGTCTTTCCCAATTGGTTACATCAGCCAATAAATAAGCATCGCTACCTAACCTAGGTACTGCATAATATTTATATTTTGCCGGAACATCATATTCTTTAAATGCAACAGTATGAGGCTTATTATCGCTATTTACATCATAAGGAATATCAATATCGAAAGTTACACCGAGTTGTGTTTCATTAACTGAGGTATAATTGTTTATGGTAGAAACAGATGATGTTATATCATCTTTCTTTGCTTTTCCATATCCTGTTGTAACTATCTCATTTAGCATTTTTTCTTCTGCAACTGGAGATGCAAATCCTCTAATTCTAATTTGTGGTTGATTGTATGAGACAAACCAAGGATTTAAAGTTGGGGCAGTAATATTATAATTTGGGTTTCCGGTTGATAGGGAAAGCTTTACTTTTTTCCAATCTAAACCTGTGTTTTGCGTGATTGCGGCTTTGTAAACAACCGCTAATGGATCTGCAGTGTTAATAGCTTTAATATCATAACTAGCTAGCCAGTTTGCATTAGGCGTAACATACGAAACATTATAACTGGCATCTGTGTTCTCTTTTGCCATAAGTTGTAAAACCAGTTGCCCTAATTGTTGGTTTGGGTTATTTCTTAATTCTGCTATTTGCTGCTGCAATGCGCTAAGTTTTTGATTTTGTTTCTCTTCTGTTGCTGCAAGGGCAGTTATAGAATTTCTTACTTCCGTGCTTTTTGTGCGGTAGTATTCTGTCAGTTTAATCAATTCGGCAACGTTAGTTCCGGTGTTAGTACCACCCGATTTTCGGTTTTCATCTAATAAAACTAATGTTTGTTCTTCGATAGTTTTAGCATTTTTGGTTTTTGTTAATTCTGTGTTTATTATTTTAAGGCTATCTGTTAGACGTTTAATTTCAGGGTTAGCAGTGTCAGTATTTAAAAAATCGCGATTAAACTGAACAGCTAAAATTGTTACCCCTGCAGATACACCAACCTGAATGGAATTTTCGTTTACCTTACCCGAAATATTATTAATTACAACTTCTGATGTTCCTGCAGGAAGGTTAACTTTTCCTTTATGATTCATTTGTGCACCATTGTTGTAAATTGTTACACTTTCAAGATTAGCTTTTGTTTTAATTTGCTGCTGTGCAGATACACTTAGCGGAAATAGCAAAGTAATTAGTAGTCGTTTCATATATTTTTCTTATTATGTATGTTCATTAGATTGATTGAAAGATGTTTCAATTAATGTTTTTCCATAACAGAATATTAAATTGTTGGGTATTTGTAAATATTAGCTCTGCTTTTGCTGCTGAAGGAAAAATAAGATAAATTTGTATTTGCGTTCTTAACACCCCCTTTTTGATAAAAGATGTCTAAAAAAATTCTAGTTTGGTTTAGAAATGATCTTCGCTTACACGATAATGAAATGTTAGTGGAGGCAATTGCTAAGTCAGATTCAATTTTACCTGTTTATATTGTTGAACCACGTGCTTTTGAGCAGACTAAATACAACACGTTAAAGACTGGAAGTATTAGAGCACAGTTTATTCTAGAAAGCGTTGCCGCATTAAGAAACTCTTTAAAACAAATCGGTGGTAATCTTTTAGTTGCTGAAGGTAAGTCCGAAGAAATTATCCCTGCTTTAGTTCAGGAATATGAAATTAACGAAGTTTATCACCATCGTGAAGTTGCCGACGAAGAGACGCAGGTTTCTACATTAGTAGAGAATGGACTTTGGAAACTGCGTATCAATCTTAAACATTTTATTGGTCATACGCTTTATAACAAAGAGGATTTACCTTTTCCTATTAAAGATATTCCAGATGCATTTAATCAATTTAAAAAGAAAATTGAACGAGATGCAATTATTAAGCCTTGCTTTTTAGCGCCAGATAGAATTAATGTTGCAGAGGTAATCGATTGGGGAAATATTCCATCAATAACTGATTTAGGACTTACTACGCAAGAAAAAGATATACGTTCTGACTTTGAGTTTATTGGTGGCGAAACTGAAGGGATAAATACCTTACAAAAAGTTACCATTGCAATGCAACAGGCAGCTACAAGCAAAAATTTAATTTTAGCTTCTAAACTATCTGCTTGGTTGGCAATAGGCTCTTTGTCGCCTAGAAAAGTTTACTGGGAAATTAAGAAGATGGAAAGCATGCCAAACACTAAGGCAATGTTTAACCATGTGTTGTTAGGTTTATTATGGAGAGATTATTTCCGTTTTATGTTTAAAAAATATGGTAATACATTTTTTAAACCGAACGGTTTTGGTAGCCAAGGGATTGTAGATAAGGATAATACACCAGAAAATTTCAATAACTGGAAAAACGGGCAAACTGGTTTTGCTGTTGTTGATGCAGTTATGAATGAACTTAATCAAACCGGATATATTTCGAATATTGCCCGCCAAACTGCAGCTTTATATTTAATTAATAATTTAGAAGTTAGCTGGATTTTAGGTGCCGCTTACTTTGAAGAAAAATTGATAGACTACAATCCTGCAAGTAACTGGGGCAATTGGGCAAATATGGCTGGTGTAGGTAATGATCAAAAAACTAAGGGTGTTTTTGATTTAGATAAAAACATCAAAAATCTTGATCCAAAAGGAAATTACGCCATCACCTGGGCTTCCTAGTAAATTATTGATTGATAAGACTTTGAGTGATAGGTTTGATTGGTTTTCTAAATTATAGTTCAATAATTTATTCACTCAAAAATCAGTCATTTATTAATAATATTTCTATAATTCGAAAAATCTGATTTTAATGTAGTTTTTTACTGATAATATAAGGTAAAATTCTAATTTTGTAATGCTTATAGTAAACAGTTAATAATGGGTAGTTTATCTTATCTTAATGGCGAAAACGCCGAATATATAGATTCTTTATATCAGTCTTATCAGCAGGATCCTGAATCAGTTGAGTTTGGTTGGCAAAAGTTTTTTGAAGGTTTCGATTTTGGAAGAGGATCTGAAACCACCTCAGTAACCGTAGAAACTCCGGAACAATTTTTAAAAGAGGTTAATGTTTTAAACTTGATCGATGGCTATCGTAGTCGCGGTCACTTGTTTACGCATACCAATCCGGTACGCGAAAGACGTAAACATTTGCCAACTTTAGATTTAGCAAATTTCGGTTTATCTGATGCAGATTTAGAAACAGTTTTTAACTCTGGTGTCGAAATTGGTATAGGTGCGGCAAAATTGAAAGATATTGTTGCTTTTTTAAAGCAAACCTACGCACACTCTATTGGTGCAGAATTTAAATTTTTGCGTACACCAGAAGTTTTAAACTGGATTCAGGGCAAAATGGAAAGTGCACGTAATACGCCCAATTTCTCTATCGACGAGAAAAAGCGTATCCTTAGAAAATTAAATGAGGCTGTAAGTTTCGAAAATTTCTTGGGTACAAAATTCTTAGGTCAAAAACGTTTCTCATTAGAGGGTGCAGAAGCTTTAATTCCGGCATTAGATTCCGTTATCGAAAAAGGTGCTGAATTAGGAATTGAAGAATTTGTAATTGGTATGGCTCACCGTGGTCGTTTGAACGTGTTGGCAAATATCATGCAAAAAACTTATAAAGATATTTTTGCTGAATTTGAAGGTAAAAGTTATAATCCAGAAACACCATTTGGTGGTGATGTTAAATATCACTTGGGTTACTCTACTGATGTAACCACGGTTACAGGCAAAAGCGTTCACTTAAGTCTTTGTCCAAATCCATCGCACTTAGAAACTGTTGATGGTGTGGTTGAAGGAATGAGTCGTTCAAAAATTGATTTTAAATATGGTGGCGATAACAGTCGTTTAGCTCCAATTTTGATTCACGGTGATGCATCAGTTGCTGGTCAAGGCATTGTTTATGAAGTAATTCAAATGGCAGGACTTGAGGGGTATAAAACCGGTGGAACCATCCACTTGGTAATTAATAACCAAATTGGTTTCACCACAAATTATAAAGATGCTCGTACAAGTACTTACTGTACAGATATTGCCAAAGTAACTTTATCTCCTGTTTTTCACGTAAATGGCGATGATCCTGAAGCTTTGGTTTATGCGATTAACTTAGCAATGGAGTATCGTCAGAAATATAAAAATGATGTTTTCATTGATATTTTATGCTACCGCCGTTTCGGGCACAATGAGTCTGATGAACCAAAATTCACGCAGCCTTTATTATACAAAACAATTGAAAAACACCCTAACCCAAGGGAGATTTATATAGAACAATTAACCAAAGAAGGTAAATTGGAGGCAGGGTTGGCAAAAGAACTGGAAAAAGATTTCCGGGTAATTTTACAAGAACGCTTAAACGAAGCTAAAGAATTTGTAGCTGGTAATGCTGAAGTTAAATTTGGTGGCGCATGGGCAGATTTACGTATGGCTACGCCAAAAGATTTCGAAACTTCTCCGGTTACGGCAGTAAAAAAATCTACTTTATTGGAGATTGGTAAACGCATTACCGCTTTACCATCTAATAAAAAGTTCTTCAAAAAGATTGAAAAACTATTTACTGAACGTAGTAAAATGGTTAACGAAACTAACGTTTTCGATTGGGCAATGGGCGAACAATTGGCTTACGGTACTTTATTGTCAGAAGGTAAGCGTGTTCGTTTAAGTGGTCAGGATGTAGAACGTGGCACTTTCTCTCACCGTCATGCGGTTTTAACTTTAGAAGATAGTGAGGAAGAATATGTACCATTAGCAAACATTTCAGATCAACAAGCTCCATTTGATATTTACAATTCTCACTTATCAGAATATGGTGTTTTAGGTTTCGAATATGGCTATGCAATGGCTAATCCGAATGCTTTAACCATTTGGGAAGCTCAATTTGGTGATTTCTTCAACGGAGCACAAATTGTTGTTGACCAATACATTGCGAGTGCCGAAACAAAATGGCAACGTGAAAACGGTTTGGTTTTGTTACTGCCTCACGGCTACGAAGGCCAGGGGCCTGAACACTCATCAGCACGTATTGAGCGTTTTATGGAACTTTGTGCAGATTACAACATGCAAATTGCAAACTGTACTACACCTGCCAACTTCTTCCACGTTTTACGTCGTCAGTTTAAACGCGATTTCCGTAAGCCTTTAGTGGTATTTACACCGAAAAGTTTATTACGTCATCCTGCTTGTGTATCTAAACTAGAAGAGTTTACAGAAGGTGGTTTCAAAGAAGTAATAGACGATGTAAATGTTAAAGTTGCAGATGTAACTAGAGTTGTTTTTTGTAGCGGTAAAATTTATTACGAATTGCTTGAGAAACAACAAACAGATAAAGTTAAACATGTGGCAATTGTTCGTGTTGAGCAATTATACCCAACACCTGTTGACCAAATGGAAGCCATTAAGAAAAAATATAAAAATGCTGACGAGGTTTTATGGGTACAGGAAGAACCAGAAAACATGGGAGCATGGCCATATTTATTCCGCAAGTTATACAAAACCGGATTGAAAGGAATTGATGTAATTTCGAGAAGAGAAAGCAGCAGTACTGCAACAGGTTTTGCAAAACAACACGCCAACCAACAAGCGTATATTTTAGCTAAAGCATTAGAAGTTTCTGTAAAAAAAGAGGAGCTAAAAGAGGCAACTAAAAAAGCAAGTAAAAATATGGCAGAAGCCGATTAATTTGAGGTAAAGGGTTTCAAGGTTTAGGGCTTAGGGTTTAACATCCTGAACGATTAATTCTTGTAATCTTCAAAACATATAACAATAAGAAATTACAATTTTAAGAATATGAGTTTAGAGATAAAAGTTCCACAAGTTGGTGAGTCAATTACCGAAGTTGTTTTATCACAATGGTTAAAAAAAGATGGTGATGTTGTTGAAATGGATGAAGTTATTGCTGAATTAGAATCAGACAAGGCTACGTTCGAATTAACTGCAGAACAAGCTGGAACTTTAAGAACCATAGCTGCCGAAGGCGATACTTTAGCTATTGGCGCAGTAGTTTGTAAAATTGAAGACGGTGGTGCAGCGCCTGCAAAGGCTGATGCGCCTGAAGCTGAAGAAAAAGCAGTTGTTGCTGAAGATAAAACTGCGGCTCCGGTTGCAGAAAAATCTGGTGATAGCTATGCTACAGGAACTCCGTCTCCAGCTGCTGGAAAAATTCTTGCAGAGAAAGGTATTGATGCAGGTGCTGTAAAAGGTACTGGTATCGATGGACGTATTACTAAAGATGATGCTGTTAAAGCGGAAGCTGGTAAAAAAGAGGAGAGCCCTAAAGCTGCTGCCTCAGTAGTGGCTGCTCCGGCAGGTGCACGTTCAGAGCGTCGCGAAAAAATGTCGCCATTGCGCAAAACGGTTGCTAAACGTTTAGTTACTGTTAAAAACGAAACGGCAATGTTAACTACTTTCAACGAGGTAAACATGAAGCCAATCATGGATTTACGCGGGAAGTATAAAGATTCTTTCAAAGAAAAATACGGTGTTGGTTTAGGCTTTATGAGTTTCTTTACTAAAGCGGTAACTGAGGCTTTAAAAGATTTCCCAGCTGTAAATGCTCGCATTGATGGTGAAGAGATTGTTTATAATAACTTTGCTGATGTTTCTATTGCAGTTTCTGCTCCTAAAGGATTAGTAGTTCCGGTTATACGTAATGCAGAAAGCATGAGTTTAGCGGAGATTGAAAAATCTGTTTTAGCTTTAGCTTTAAAAGCTCGTGATGGTAAATTAACTATTGATGAAATGACTGGTGGAACGTTTACAATTACTAACGGTGGTGTTTTTGGTTCAATGATGTCTACTCCGATTATTAATGCACCACAATCGGCTATTTTAGGTATGCACAATATTATCGAACGTCCTATTGCTGAAAAAGGTGAAGTTGTAATCCGTCCAATGATGTATGTTGCTTTATCTTACGACCACAGAATTATTGATGGACGTGAGTCTGTTGGTTTCTTGGTGCGTGTTAAACAATTGTTAGAAGACCCAGCTAGATTATTATTAGGCGTTTAAACCCCTAAATCCCCTAAAAGGGACTTATATATTCAAAGCTTCTGATTTTTCATCGGAGGCTTTTTTTATTTTTAGCAGTTTTTTATAGCCCAATCCGTCATTGCGAGGTACGAAGCAATCTTAATGCGCTAAGATAGATAGCGATTGTTTTGAGATTGCTTCGTACCTCGCAATGACGATCTAAATTCCTGATTCTTATCAATGATTATCTTAGCCTTATGAAATTAACGTTTAGCTTAAAGTTCCTTTTCATTTTTGTAGCAATTCTGGTAATCGAAATATTAATTGCAAAGTATTTACATGATGCTATTATTCGGCCCTTTGGTGGAGATATTTTGGTTGTTGTGCTAATGTATGCTTTCTTTAGGGTGTTTCTTAAAACGAATAATAGGAAGCTTGCTTTGGGTGTATTGATTTTTTCTATTATTATTGAGTTTCTTCAGGCTCTGCATTATGTAAATTGGTTTGGATTGCAGGATAATAAGTTTTGGAGTACCGTATTAGGAACTTATTTTACAGTTTACGATTTACTTGCTTATTTTGTAGGCTATCTGATTTGTTTGTTGTTTAAGGATTAGGGTTAAGAGGCATAATGCTTTTCCACCCCATCATTGCCAGGCGAGCAGTAATCCTACTTTTTGAGTTGTGTTTTAGCAGACATGTCTGTTTTATATTGTCTCCATTTCGGTGCGCTCCAGTCGAAAGGACGGAATCGGATTTGAGGATTAAAACTCCAACTTCAAAATTTCTTCATAAGCATTTCCCTCCAAACCTAACAACTTTGCAAATGCTGGTTCTGTTTTTAAACCTTGCTTTTTTAGTTTGATAATTTCTTGTCTGAAATTTTCGCCTTTTTCAAGCAATAATTTATACTCAATTATCATGTGGCGAAATGCGTTCTGCTGAATAGTTTCTTTGTCTTGCCCGAAGATTTCGAATTCAAAATCATCAATGTAGAAATTAGCTTTGATGGAATTTAGCTTAAGGTTTTGGCAAATAATAAAGCCTTTTTCTTTTTGAAAACAATTGGTTGAAGTTTCGATGAACTCAGTTTTGTCTTTTACGTAACAAATAATATCTAAATCGCTGCTTTCTATATCTATGTTAATTGGAATAGTGCCGACAAGAATTGGAGTGTAGGCTGATAACTTTTCCATTATTTTATGGGTAATCAAAACCTGATAAGCCTTTTGTTGCTTTTTGTTTCCTGATTTTAGGTAGCTTATATCGAGAAAGTTTATCATTTGATGATTTTACACTTTGTAACTTTGGTTTCTTGCGATGTAAAAAGTTAATAACTCGTATTATATTATGCCAATTTTTTCTTCGTTGGCAGAAAGTATAGCGGGAAGAAACAATGCCGAGGGTCAAGAAAAAAGCCCATTTCCAATTAAGAAATGGGCTATAATATTTAAATATAGAACTACTTTGTTTAAATCGTAGTTCTTAAATCTACAATCGTAAATCCCTTAATCTTCTACAATTTCGCTGTTAATACTTACATCATCTTTAACATCCTCTTTAAAGTAATTCTTTTGGAAGATTAGTATAAGTATAACCCCAACTGAAATCGCAGCATCTGCAAGGTTAAAAACGGGTCTAAAGAAAACAAATTCATCACCTCCCCAAATGGGTATCCAGCTAGGGAAATGTCCTTCAGCAATCGGGAAGTAAAGCATGTCTACAACACGACCGTGAAACCAGGTTTCGTAACCGTAAATTTTTCCGTAAAATACGGAATCGATGATGTTTCCTAAAGCGCCTGAAAAAATCAAGGCTACGTTTAAGATTAAACCACGATGGTATTTATGTTTAATTAAATAGTGCAAGCCATAACCGATACCTGCTACTGCAGCAATACGGAATAATGATAAAGCTAGTTTTCCAAACTCACCGCCAAACTCCATACCGAAAGCCATCCCATTATTTTCGGTAAAATGGATAATAAACCATTTACCAATAATATTAAATTCCTGACCCAGGTACATGTTGGTTTTAATCCAGGTTTTAAGTGCTTGGTCGGCAAGTAAAACCAAAAAGATAACAAGTAAAGGTTTTGTATAGCCTTTCATTAACTCTGCTTTAATTTAGCTTCCATGCTTAATGTTGCATGTGGAACTGCACGTAAACGTTCTTTCTGAATTAATTTACCAGTTTCGCGGCAAATACCATAAGTTTTGTTTTCAATGCGAACTAATGCATTCTCCAGGTTATCAATAAACTTTTTCTGACGGGCAGCTAATTGATTGATTTGCTCTTTCTCCATTGTTGCAGAACCATCTTCTAATGTTTTATAAGCACCAGAAGTATCTTCTGTTCCGTTTGCATTTGGGTTACTTAATGATGATGTTAAGGCATTAAGTTCTTCTTTAGAACTGCGTAATTTATCTTGAATTAATTCTTTAAATTCCTGAAGTTCACTGTCTGAATAGCGTGTTTTGTTACTGTTTTCCATGTTTTTAATTTAGTTTTCTAATATATGGATTTATATTTTAGTTACTGAAATGCTTAATTCAACATCATCGATAGTGATTTTGTTTGCGTTAATCTCAGTATCCGTTAATTCAAATTCATCTGCTAAAATTTCTGCGCAAATGTAGGCCTTATTTTTAGCAACGGCGCTAGCTACCAAGTTATCATTTTGTAATGAAACTTTAATCCTATCGGTTACTTCGAAGTTTAATTCTTTACGTAGATTCTGAACTCTGTTTACCAATTCGCGAGAAATTCCCTCTTGCTTTAATTCCTCGGTTATGGTTACATCTAAAGCAACAGTTAGGCTGCCTAAGTTGGTAACCTGCCATCCTGGAATATCTTCGGCGAAAACTTCTACGTCTTCGTTTAAATCGATAATATATTCTGCACCATTGCTGCCCGAAACATTAATTTGTCCGTCGTTTTCTAAACGTTGGATATCATCTTGATTTAGGGTTTCTAATGCCTCTTTTACGATGCTCATATCTTTACCCACTTTTTTACCCAACGATTTAAAGTTAGGTTTCAGCTTTTTCTTCACGATGCCATGTGTATCGGTGATGAACTCGATATGTTTAACATTGGTTTCTGAAAGAATATAATCGGCAACTTTTGATATTTTTTGCTCGAAATCGCCATTTAAAGATGGAATTAAAATTTTCTCTAAAGGCTGGCGAACATTGATACTTGATTTTTTACGCAATGATAAAACCATCGAAGAAATATGCTGTGCGTAAAGCATTCTTTCGTTCAAGGCATTATCGATTAAGCTTTGGTCAGCTTCTTTCCACAAAGTTAAATGAACCGATTGTTCAGCAGTTTTATCTGTAACAGTTAAGTTTCTGTACAACCAATCGGCAAAGAAAGGTGCAACAGGGCTCATTAACTGTGCTAGAGTTTCTAAACAGGTGTAAAGTGTTTCGTAGGCCGCACGTTTATCATCGGTCATTTCGCCCTTCCAGAAACGGCGACGACTTAAACGTATGTACCAGTTACTTAAATGTTCATCAACAAATGCCTGGATAGCACGGGTAGCTTTTGTTGGTTCGTAAGTGTTGTAATTTTCATCAACTTCGTTGATCAAATTTTGCAGCAACGATAAAATCCAACGGTCTAATTCTGTTCTATCTTCAACCTTGCTTAAATTGTTTTTATCGATTTCGAATTTATCGATATTGGCGTATAAAGCAAAGAAAGCGTAGGTATTGTAAAGCGTTCCGAAGAATTTACGGCGAACTTCTGCAATGCCTTCAATATCAAATTTTAAGTTATCCCAAGGGTTTGCATTCGAAATCATGTACCAACGTGTTGCATCGGCGCCATATTCATTAATAGTTTGGAACGGATCTGCAGCATTGCCCAAACGTTTAGACATTTTCTGTCCGTTTTTATCTAGTACCAAGCCATTTGAAACCACATTTTTGTACGCTATCTTATCGAAAACAAGCGTAGAAATAGCATGTAAAGTATAAAACCAACCACGGGTTTGATCCACGCCTTCGGCGATAAAATCTGCCGGGAAATCTTCGTTTGCATCAATGGTTTCTTTGTTTTCGAAAGGGTAGTGCCACTGTGCGTAAGGCATAGCCCCAGAATCAAACCAAACATCAATCAAATCGCTTTCGCGGCTCATGGGTTTGCCCGATGGAGATACTAAAACAATCTTATCCACAACATTTTTGTGTAAGTCGATTAAATCGTAGTTCTCTTCAGACATGTTTCCAATTTCGAATCCTTTGAAAGGATTTTCTTTTTGGAAACCCGCGGCGATAGATTTTTCAATGGCGTTGTAAAGTTCTTCAACCGAACCAATTAATACCTCTTCTTTTTTATCTTCTGTTCTCCAGATTGGCAAAGGAATTCCCCAATATCTCGAGCGTGATAAATTCCAGTCGTTGGCATTTTTTAACCAGTTTCCGAAACGCCCTTCGCCTGTTGATTTTGGTTTCCAGTTGATGGTTTCATTAAGATCGAACATTCTGTCTTTAACATCCGTTACTTTAATAAACCAAGAATCCAGAGGATAATATAAAAGTGGTTCATCAGTTCTCCAACTGTGCGGGTAACTGTGGACGTATTTTTCTACTTTAAAGGCTTTATTTTCTTCTTTTAATAAGATAGCGATTTCTACATCAACCGATTTTTCAGGTGCTTCACCAGCTTCGTAATATTCGTTCTTTACATATTTGCCAGCAAAAGGACCAACATGTTTAGTGAATTTACCCTGTAAATCTACCAAAGGGACCAAAATATCATTATCATCTAATACCAACATTGGTGGTATTTCTGGTATAGCTTCCTTAGCAACTTTAGCATCATCAGCACCAAAAGTAGGTGCGGTGTGTACAATACCAGTACCGTCTTCTGTGGTTACAAAATCTCCGGCAATTACTCTGAAAGCATTTTCTGGGTTATTGTATGGTAGGGCGTAAGTTAAAAGTTGCTCATATTTAATGCCAACCAAGTCTGTTCCTTTGCATTCGGCCAGAATTTGGTAAGGGATTTTCTTATCTCCAGATTTGAAATTAGCGAAATCTTCAGCTTCATTACTTTCGTAGAAAACTTTGCTAAACTGTTTTCCAACCAGATTTTTCGCCAGGATTACATTCGTTGGCAAAAAAGTATATTGATTAAAAGTTTTAACTAAGACATAGTCGATTTTTGGACCAACGGTTAACGCTGTATTTGATGGCAAAGTCCATGGCGTTGTTGTCCATGCTAGGAAATAGAAATCCTCACCAGAGGCGATTTGAAATGCTTTTTCTACGCTATTAGCTCCCTCTCCTTCGGAGAGGGTTGGGGTGAGGCTCTTAAACTGCGCAACAATCGTGGTATCCGTAACATCGCGGTAAGCACCCGGTTGGTTCACTTCGTGAGAACTTAAACCCGTACCAGCTTTTGGCGAATACGGTTGTATTGTGTACCCTTTATAGATTAAACCTTTATCGTAAATCTGCTTTAAAAGCCACCAAACCGATTCCATATATTTCGATTTGTAGGTAATATATGGGTCGTCCATATCTACCCAATAGCCCATTTTTTCAGTTAAATCGTTCCACACATCAGTGTAGCGCATTACTGTTTTTTTACAAGCTTCGTTATAATCTTCTATAGAAATTGTTCTACCAATATCTTCTTTGGTAATGCCTAATTCTTTTTCCGTACCGAGTTCAACAGGTAGGCCGTGCGTATCCCAGCCTGCTTTTCTTTTAACCTGAAAGCCTTTAATTGTTTTATAGCGGCAAAAAATATCTTTAATAGCACGAGCCATTACATGGTGAATCCCCGGCATACCATTGGCCGACGGCGGTCCCTCGTAAAAAGTAAACGGATTGGATTTCGGACGCGAAGAAATGCTTTTTTCAAAGATGTTTTCTTCTTTCCAAAAATCCAGTATTTCTTGCCCTATTTTGGCAAGGTCTAATTGCTTAAATTCGCTATACATCAATCAAGTACCTCAAAAAATTAAAGGATGCAAAGTTAAAGTTTTTCGTTCAAATTTGGTAGTTTAGATGTAAATACTTTTAACGTGAAATTATTTAATATAGGTTTAACGCTGATGATATTGGCCGTAATCGCCTTACCCATAGTAACGGTAATTAATTCGGCCAATCGCGATTTCGTTTTATTCAGTTTTTATTTTTGTGGCCTTTTAGAACTAATTGGGCTTATATTTGTTTTACTTCATATCATCAAATTAAAAAGGAAAACCTTATGATAAAGCTTCTCAAATTACAAAAAGCTGTTCTAGTGCTCATAGCAGGCGTGCTTTCGTACATTTTATACCTAGTTTTAGATGCATCAGAAGTTAAGGGTGCTCGTTATCTGCAAATGCTTGCAGGCGTTTTGGTAATGATTGGTGCTCTGTGGATGTTATATCCAATCCTTTTCGCAAAGAAAGACGAAAACGGCAACGCTGAAATTATTACCGACCCAGCAGTAGAAGTGCCAGTTGATGCGGCGCAAGAAAAACCAGCTGTTGAGTAGACCCATTACGATATAAGAAACGTTAGAACATTTAAGTTGGTTTTCGATTTAAACCTATAAGGTTTGTAAACCTCCCATGTTTGAAATATCTTAATGGTCAAACTCTCCAGCATTTCTCGCCGATTCCTCATCAGAAACAACTTTTCTAACTTTCTTTTTATCCAACCACAAAACCAAGGCAGGTAACAAGGTTAAGTTAAAAACCAACGCTACAAAGAGTGTAATCGAAAGCAATAAACCTAAAACAACAGTTCCGCCAAAGGTTGATGCCGTAAAAATTCCGAATCCGAAAAACAAAATTAATGCGATATGCGTCATGCTTACACCCGTTTCGGTTATGGTATCAGTAACTACTTTAGGAACCGAAAAGTTAGTTAAAT
Source organism: Pedobacter jamesrossensis (assembly GCF_042650905.1). NCBI lineage: Bacteria > Pseudomonadati > Bacteroidota > Sphingobacteriia > Sphingobacteriales > Sphingobacteriaceae > Pedobacter > Pedobacter jamesrossensis. The sequence continues at coordinate 110,264 of NZ_JBHSBY010000004.1, forward strand.
TCAATTCTTGCTGATAACGAGTTAAGAAATATATGGTCTGATCGGATGCTAAACCAAAAGCAATTGTAAAAATTAAAATGGTAGAGGGTTTTAACGAAATTCCAAAGTAACCCATAATTCCAGCCGTAATGATCAATGGAACTATGTTTGGTAACAAGGAGATAAACATAATGCCTAAACTTTTAAACTGAGCCAACCGTAAAAGTGAAATCAACACAATTGCCAAACCAATACTTTCGAATAAGTGTTTCAGCATATAATCGGTCCCTTTTGAAAAAATTACGCTCGAGCCCGTTAATTCTACATCGAATTTATTTGGAGGTAAAATGCTATCAATGCGTGGTTTTAATTCTGCCATAATTGCATCCAAACGTTTAGAACCGACATCTGCCATTTGGAAACTAATACGAGTGCTCTGGTTGTCTTTGCTAACAAAGCTGGTTAATAAATTTGCATTTCCTTTTCCGCCATTGGCGATGTAAGCGAGGATAAAGTTTTTCTCCAGATTATCTGGCAAGCGAAAGAAAGTCGAGTCGTTGTTATAGAAAGCCTGTGTTGCATACTTCAATCCCATATTAACAGAAATCGAACGGGAGAATTCGGGATAATCCGAAATCATTTTCTCCATTTTTTCCATCCTCTTCAGGTTGGTTAAATTGAAAACACCATTTTTTTTCTTGGTATCTACGCTAACTTCTAAAGGTAAAATGCCCTCAAAATTTTTCTCAAAGAATTTTAAATCTGTTAGGATTGTCGAGCTTTTCGGTAAATCATCAACCACGTAGCCATTTACATTAATTTTCATAACACCAATAAAGGCAATGATGGAAATCACAATTGTGCCGATGTAAATCAAGCTGCTTTTTTTCTGAACAAGATTGTCGGTTTTAACTAAAAGCTTGTGTAAAAATCCCTCTTCCACATGAGTTTGTGCTTTAAGTTTAGGCGCTGGTAAATAGCTAAAAATAATCGGAATTAAACATAAACACATTAACCAGGTAATCATCACATTTATCGATGCCACGCTACCAAATTGCATTAATAATTCGCTTCCTGTGAAATATAAAACCCCAAAACCAATAGCTGCGGTAATGTTCGCTATTAGTGTAGTTACTGCTATCCTTTCTATCGTAAGACTTAATGCCTGCTCTTTGCGAATGCCTTTTCTTAATTCGTTTTGATATTTGTTCAACAATAAAATACTATTTGGAATACCTATGATTACAATAAGTGGTGGAATTAAGCCTGTTAAAATAGTCAGTTCAAATCCGAATAGAACTAAAATACCAATACTCCAGATTACGCCCATTATTACCACTAAAATGGGGAAGAAGACGGCGTAAAACTTCTTGAAAAAAATCAACAGAATTAACGCCGAAACTAAAATGGATAAGCCTAAGAAAAGTACAAACTCGTTGCTTACCAATTTACTTACCGCCGTACGGATATATGGCAAGCCTGAAATGTGAACTTGTATTTTGGTTTTTTCCTGAAAAGCTTTCGCTTTCGCCTCAATCTCTTTTAGGATTGGATTTCTGGCTGCTGTATTTAATATTTTAATATCGAAAGTTATGGCCATTAGGGTGGCATTCTTTCTATTATAAACTAAACCTTCAAAAAATGGGTTGCTGTAAATGGCATTTTTAATCGAATCCATTTCTACATCCGATTTAACCAAACCATTTGGTAAAGCTTTTAATACAAATTTCTGTTCAACAGTATCTTTTTCTAATTGAAAAATTCTTCCAGATGATAGAACTTGTTTAATACCTTTTAACTTTTGAATATCATTAGAAAGTTGAATCCATTGGTTGTAAACATCTTTTTTGAAAATATCTGGCGATTGTATGCCGATAACCATTACGCTGCCATCTTCGCCAAAGGTTTTTTTGAAAGCATTATACTTAATAAAAGCGCTATCGGTTACGGGTAAAATTTTACTTCCAGTATAAGAAAGTTTTACATTTTTGGCTTGGTAAGCCATAAAAATAGTGCCCAGTACGAAGAATACGATTATCGCAATACGGTTCTGAAGAATAAACCTTGATAGCTTTACCCACATGTGTGTTCAGTTTTAAATTATAATGATATCGGCAAAACTAATCTTATTTATAAATCAGAATCACTTTTTGCGCAATTAAATTTGCACAAATAACATACTTTTGAAAAAATTGTTTTAATCGCATGTTGCACAAGGTTCGGGGTATAGTTTTAAAAACCACAAGTTACAGCGAAAGCAGTGTAATTGTACAGGTGCTTACCGATAAGTTTGGCATGCAATCTTACCTGATTAACGGGGTTAAAAAACCCAAAGCAAAGATTAAAATGAATATGTTACAATCGCTACATCTTTTAGATATGGTGGTTTATCATAAGGCAAATACCAATATTCAGCGAGTATCAGAAATTCGCCAAACACCTGTTTTTAAAAGTATTCCTTACGATATTGTTAAAACCAGTATTGTTATTTTCTTGAATGAAGTTTTATACAAAAGCATTCGCCAACAATCTGCTGATGATAGTTTGTTCGATTATATTTTCAATTCAATTGCCTGGTTTGATGAAAGTGAGGAGATCAATCCTAATTTTCATTTATCATTTTTACTGAAATTGACACGCTTTTTAGGCTTTTCTCCGAACGAGAAAAAGCGAAATGACCAGATTTACTTCGATTTACAAGAAGGTGAATTTGTTTCCCGTCCACCAATTCATTCCAATTATCTTCAGTTAAATGATGCATTAAATTTTATATTATTGTTTAATACGCCGCTTGAAAAAATTTCTGAAATAAAAATGAGTAACGTACAGAGACGGTTTTTGCTAGATAAGATATTGGTTTTCTATACCTTACATACAGCCTCTTTTGGAGAAGTACAATCGCATAAAATATTGGAAACATTGCTTAGTTGAAAAAAAATAAAAAAGATTTGCGAAACAAGATTATAGCGCTATATTTGCATTCCCAAAAGGAAAGGGAAATTAGCTCAGCTGGTTCAGAGCACCTCGTTTACACCGAGGGGGTCGGGGGTTCGAACCCCTCATTTCCCACATTACTTTTCAAGGATTTGAGAAGATTATTATAATAAAAACCTTTATACAAAAAAGGGGAAATTAGCTCAGCTGGTTCAGAGCACCTCGTTTACACCGAGGGGGTCGGGGGTTCGAACCCCTCATTTCCCACACTAAGCCTTTTAGGAAACTGAGAGGCTTTTTTGTTTCAAATTCTTATGAAAACTGAACTTCTCACCTGTTTATTCATTTTTATATCCGAAATTGGCAATTAGAAAATTTTGTGCCCTAAATGTTAAACAAAATCATCAGGTTTATTTTCTTTGGAAACTATTTTGTAGGCATTTTAGCTGTTGCCCTCACTTTGGAAGCAACTCAGCAGTTGCGCTTACCTTATAACTCTATCAACTATTTTCTGCTATTATTTCTTGCGCCAACAATTTACTATACTTACGCTTACAATAAAGTTTCAACTGTACCATCAACTACCAATCCACGAAATCAGTGGTATTATAAACATAAAAAGTTTATAAATTGGAGTCAGGGTATTCTGTTTACAATTTGTATGGTGCTCGCTACAAATTTATTGTATCAAAACTTTCATAATATTTTAAGGCTTCCACTTAGTTATTGGTTAGCAATTATCATCATTATCATTGCCGGAGGTTTGTATTATGGTTTGTTACCAAAATCCTTTATACAATTTAATCTTCGAAATACAGGCTGGTTCAAGGCATTTGTAATCGGTTTTGTTTGGGCCTGTTGTGCAAACGTTTTGCCTCTAATTATGCTTAAAATCGAAACCGGTGTTGGCTATCACGATTCTGTTTTATGGACTTGGCTTTTCGTTAAAAACTGGATGTTTTGCACTGTTAATGCAATCATTTTCGATATAAAAGATTATCCTACAGATGCCAATAAACACCTCAGAACCTTCGTTGTTCGCTATGGCTTGCGACGGACTATTTTTAATATTTTAATTCCATTGTTGATTATTGGGTTGACCTCACTTGGTATTTTTGCTTACTATAAAGGTTTTGGCTTTCCACAAGTTTTCTTTAACGTTTTGCCATTTATCTTGACCATTTACGTGGCTTATTCCATGCATAAAAGAAAAAATATCCTTTATTATTTAATGGTAATTGATGGATTGATTTTGTTCAAAGCCGTTTGCGGAATAATAGGGATGCAATTTATTCCTTGAGGTTTAATCGATTTATAATTTAACAATTAAAAAGTGCTAAACAACTACGATAAAATAGCCAGTCATTACGATACATTGAGCAGGTTGGTGTTTTCCAAGTCGCAGGTTAATGCACAAATTAATCAGCTGAAATATATTCGAGAAAATAGTTCGATTTTAATTGTTGGTGGTGGAACGGGTTGGATTTTGGAAGAAATTGCCAAGATTTTCTCTTCAGGATTGAAGATTGTTTATGTAGAAATTTCAGCAAAAATGGTAACGCTTTCAAAGGCAAGAAACTATCTGGAAAACACGGTTGAATTTATAAATCTTGGTATTGAAAACTTTAAAACGAATCAAACTTTCGATGTAGTTTTAACACCTTTTCTATTTGATAACTTTGTTAGAAGCAGAGCAGAACAAGTTTTTATTAAACTCAATCTCCTTTTAAAAGAAAAAGGCTTATGGTTTCTGGTCGATTTTTCTTTAAATGCAGAAAGAGGTAAATGGTGGAAATGGCTTATCTTAAAATCAATGTATCTATTTTTTAAGGTAATAAACATCGTAGATGCGACAAATCTGATAGATATGAAATCTTACTTTTTGGCAGCGAAATATCAAATTATAGAAGAACGATTTTACTACGGCAACTTTATTAAAGCATCGATTTTTAAAAAATAATAATATGACAATTTTCAAATGCAATAATGTTGCGTTTAAAAATTGATTTAATACTTTTGTATTAAAATATATTATTATGGATTTTGATGTTATCATTATAGGAGGAAGTTACGCAGGTTTATCAGCAGGGTTAGCACTTGGCCGTTCGATGAGAAAGGTATTAATTATCGATTCTGGCAAGCCGTGTAATTTGCAAACGCCACATGCCCACAATTTTTTAACTCACGATGGAGATAAACCAGCTTCTATTTCTGCAAAAGCTAAAGCCGAAGTTTTAAAATATCCAACAATTAGTTTCTTGAGCGATTTGGTTATTTCTGCAAAAAGTTTAGAAAACAGGGTAGAAATTAAAACAGAAGGTGGTAAAATAATTTCTGCCAGAAAAATACTTTTAGCAACGGGACTAAAAGATGTAATGCCGGATATAAAAGGATTTTCCGATTGTTGGGCAATTTCTATTATTCATTGTCCGTATTGTCATGGTTACGAAGTTAGAGATGAGAGAATTGGCTTAATGATGAATGGCGATATTGCTTTTGAAATGGCAAAGAATCTTCATCACTGGAATAAGGATTTAACGATATTAACTCACGGTATTTCGCAAATTAACGATGAGCAACGTGAAAAACTACGGTCGAAATCGATTAAGATAATTGAGGATGAGGTTTTGGAATTTCGACACCTCAACGGACAATTGCAAAATGTGGTTTTTAAAAGTGGAAAGTGTTTAGCGTTTAAAGCAGTTTATGCAAGGCCAGAAATGAAACAGCATTCCGAATTATATAAAGACCTAAATTATGAGCTTACAGATACGGGGTTAATAAAAATTAACGAGCATTACGAAACGACAGTAAAAGGAATTTATGCTACAGGCGATTGTGTTACACCAGCAAGAGGGCTTTCTGTGGTCACTGCATCGGGTACAATGGCAGCGGTGATGATGAATAGGGAAATGATTTCGGAAGACTTTTGATTGAATGAATTGTTAAAATAAAATTGCGCCAACAATTATAGCTGCAAACATTACAGCCATCACAATTCTATCTGCTACAATCCACTGAGCTTTAGTTAAAGGTGTTACAACTTTTTTAACAGCTTGTACTCTTGGTCTTACTAATCTAAATACGGAGGTGTCTAATTTAATGATCATTGGGGATTTTTTTAATAGGTTATTAAAACAAAGGCAAATCCCAAGCCAAAAAAGTTGTAAAATGTTAAATTGTGGAAAACTTATATTTTTTGTTAAATAATTGACATTTATACAGTTATAATTATGCGTTTAAGCTATCTGTTTGATTATCAGGTTGCCTTTGAAATCTAACAGGCGGATTTTGCATCTGTCTGATTATGAGTTTGTTGAGTTATTTTTGTCTTCTGCATTCAAAGTTAACTTACTATTCTTTTTACCGTACCAGAAATAAATTGCAAGTCCGATAATTAGCCAAACTGCAAGTCGTAACCAAGTTTCCCAAGGTAAAAAAGCCATCATAGCAACGCAGGTGAAAATACCCAAAATGGGGATTAATGGCACCAAAGGAACTCTGAACGGACGTTTAGCATCAGGATCAGTTTTCCTGAGAATTAAAATTCCCACACAAACCATTAAGAATGCCAATAAAGTTCCAATGCTCGTCATTTCGCCCACAACATTCATGGGTACAAATGCGGCAAACAGGCCTATAAATATGCAAAGTATGATGTTCGATTTATAAGGAGTTTTAAATTTAGCATGAACATCTGAAAACATTTTTGGTAACAAACCATCTTTGCTAATCGAATAAAACATTCTCGATTGAGCCATTAAGTCAATTAGGATAACAGAAGTATATCCAATTAAAATTGCTAAAATTATCGCCTGACTTAACCAGGCATAGGGTGTTTTTTCTATTGCAATGGCAACAGGCGCTCCACTGTTTGCAAATTCTTTATAGTTGGCTAAACCTGTCATCACGTGGCCGAATAAGCCAAAAAGAACTGTACAAACTACAAGAGAGCCAATAATTCCTATTGGTAAATCTCTAGCTGGGTTTTTAGTTTCCTGTGCCGATGCTGCAACCGCATCAAAACCTATAAATACAAAGAATACTAACCCCGCTCCACGTAAAACGCCACTCCAGCCAAATTGGCCGAAAGTTCCTGTGTTTTCAGGAATGTAAGGATGATAATTTGCTGGGTCGATATATTGCCAGCCCAAAGCGATGAAAACTAATACAACACCAACTTTTAAGAAAACAATAATACCATTTACAATTGCAGAACCTTTAGTACCACGAATTAAAATTGCCGTCATTAATACCACAACTAGTGCTGCTGGAATATTTACAATTCCATTTACTGTGGAACCATCGGCAAGTTTTGCAGTTTCGAAAGGGGAGAGGGTTAATTGTGGCGGTAGGTAAATACCCAAACTGCCTAAAAATCGGGTTAAATATTGCGACCAGCTGATGGCAACAGTTGCACAGCCAACTGAATATTCTAAAACTAAATCCCAGCCGATTATCCATGCAAAAAGTTCGCCCATTGTAGCGTATGAATAGGTATAAGCACTACCTGCAACGGGAATCATAGAGGCGAATTCTGCGTAACATAGCGCTGCAAAACCACAACCCAATGCTGCAATAACAAAAGATAAGGTTACCGCCGGACCAGAATGATTAGCTGCCGCTAAGCCTGTAATGCTAAATAAACCAGCACCCAGAGTTAAACCAACACCAATTAAAATTAAATTTATTGGCCCTAAGGTTCTTTTTAGGGTTCCTTCGCCACTTTGGTTAGCCTCTGCAACAATGCTGGCTATAGATTTTTTCATTAAAATAAGTTAAAGAGTTGCAAAATTATCAAAAAATATATTAAATCTATGGTGTTAATAGTGATTTGTTTTTTTGTTACACCCGTCATTCTCTCGTATGCGGGAATCTTAAGGCTATAACGATAGCTAAATGCTTTAAGATTCCCTATAAAATAGGGACGAATTGCCTATTACAACACGTTTTGGTTTAGCCGCCTAACTCAGCACCTCATCATTCTCGCATATGCGGGAATCTTAATAAATCTTAATGTCCTCTTGCTTGGCTTTAAATTTCTTGCAAAAACCAAAGTTTTCTAAACCCGATAAAGCAAAATAGTGCCCGATTTTCTTCGGGCCTATAGGCGATAGCGGGACTGAATTACCCGAAGAATTACTGAAATTGCTTTCCAAAAAAATCAAAATATATCCAATTTCCTGCATTTTACAAATAAATAAAAATTTGAGTTTAAAATTATTTAGCTGTTTATCAGCTACTTATAATTTAATTTTGAATTATTTTAGTACTATGTAATACATAGTATTATATAAAACATATATCTTTGTTTTATGATAGCAGAAAATACGCAAACACAAATGCGGAAGGGAATTCTGGAATACTGTGTTTTATCAATCATCGCAAGAGGAGAAATTTACGCCTCGGATATTATTGCCGAACTAAGGTCGGCGAAGCTTTTGGTGGTTGAGGGAACCTTGTACCCATTATTAACCAGGCTTAAAAACAATGGTTTGTTAAGCTACAACTGGGTAGAATCTACCTCGGGCCCTCCACGCAAATATTATACTTTAACTGAAGATGGTAGAGGCATTTTATCTCAATTAGACCAAACCTGGCAGGAGCTGGCTTATGCTGTAGGTATTTCACAAAAAGGAGCCAATTCGTAAATTTTTTATAACCGCAAAGAAATGGAAAAGACCATCATCATAAATATAGGTAACACAATTATTCATATTGAAGAAAGTGCTTACGAGCTTTTGAAGGCTTATTTAAACGAAGTAAAACAACATTTTGCTAATCATGCAGATGATTTGGAAATTGTAACTGACATAGAAAATCGCATTGCCGAATTGCTTTTTGAGCAATTGGAAGAACAGAAAAAACAAGTGGTAGATGCTGCAAATGTTGATTTTGTAATTGGCCAAATGGGTAGAGTGCAAGATTTTGATAGTGTAGAAGAAGGTGAAGAAGAGCCGATAATTCAAGCTTCTTTTCAAAATCAATTTACTGAAAAGAAATTATACCGTGATATGGACGAACGGGTAATTGCGGGTGTTTGTGCAGGTATTGCCCATTACTTAAATTTCGAGGCAAGATGGATTAGAATTGCTGCCGTTTTAACGGCTTTTATTGGCGGCTCTGGCATATTGGTTTATGCTTTGCTTTGGATTATTATGCCAAAAGCAAAATCTCGTATCGAGAAAATGGAGATGAAAGGTGAACCAGCGAATCTTCAGGGTTTCCAAAAGAATTTAGATGAAGAATTGCAAGCAGTAAAAGAGCGTTTAACGGAAGTTAATAAACATGCTCAACCGTTAATTACAAGATTCGGTAATTTTATAGGTGAGTTTGTTGAATGGTTAGGAAGGTTTATTGCTGGAACAGGAAAAGTAATCTTTAAAGTTATTGCAGTTATAATCGTGATTTTTGGCGTTCTTTTTTTACTGACGTTGATAATTGGTACAGCAGCTTTTCAAGGCTTCTGGGATTCGAGTATTTACGAATATTTCCCCTTTTCTATCCTTAATGAAGGCAATAGAGGTGTAATTTTGTTAAGTGCATTTGTTGTTTGTTTTATCCCGGTTTTAGCGCTTGTACTTTTCTCCATTCGTGTTGCTTTTAGCAAACAAGCTATTAATAAAACACTTTCTTTTGCGTTATTGATTATCTGGTTGGCAGGTGTTGCAACCGTAGGTTATCAGGCAGCAAAAATATCATCAGAATTTAAGCAGCATGCTGAGCTAACACAAACAACTGAGTTAAAATCTTTGCCAACTTATATTATCGATATCGACAGAAGTAAATATTTTAGTAGAGAAGATAGCATTGCATATCATATAGATGGGAACAAAAGAAACCAAATTGTTGTAGAAGATTTTGAAGATGGACCATTCGTGGCGCCAAACAATATTCGTATAAATATTAATAAGAGTGAGGCAGGTGTTACGCGATTGATTCAAAAATTCGAATCGCAGGGAAAAACATTTTCGAGTGCTTTGCAAAACGCCCAAAATATCAGTTACAATTTCGTAGCAAAGGAATCTTCTTTGGTATTCAATCCACGTTTTCAGTTAAGAAAGGGCTCTATCTGGAGAAATCAGGAAGTACGGATAGACTTAGAAGTGCCTGTTGGAACGAAGTTGGTTCTTAAAAATGATTCTTACCGTTACATAAACAACTACGGAATGTGGGACTGTGCAGATACAGAAAATGATTCGAATGATTACACCACCTGGATAATGACTGACGATGGTTTGAGATGCATTGCGCAATTAAAAGCAGAGGATTTAAAAAAGAAAAAACTGAAACAAGAGTTACTTGATTTAGAATTTTTGAAGAAAAACCGTCCATCGGATTCGCTTTATCAGGATTCTGTATCATATAAAATTAAAGAAGTTAAAGAACAGTTGGGGATTAATCTCGACGAAAATCAAAATAATTAATAACAATTGGTATTCGTTATTTCTGCCACCAGATAAAGTTATCTGCGGGTAAGTCCTAAGGTAGAAATTTCAGAATGATTTAATTAAGAAGCCATGAAAACATTATTTACGCTAATTGCATGCTTTATCGCATGTGGGGCTTCCTTTGCCCAAAAAATCAATAAACTCTCGGGGAAAGTTATTGATGAAAAAGGCCAAGCTTTACCGTTTGCAATTGTAAAAGTTTTAAATTCTCCTGATACAGCGATAGTTAAAAGCGGTTCTACCAATGTAGATGGAGAATTTATTTTCGACCAACTAAAAGATGGCAATTACCAGTTATCTATCTCAATGATGGGACACAAGCCAAAGAAAACCGCAAGTTTTGCTCTAACAGCAGATTTGAAAATGTCCTCAATTATACTTGAAGGAGAAGCGAAGCAACTTAAAGAAGTAAGTATTCAAGGTAGAAAACCTTACATCGAACATCAAATAGATAAAACCGTTTTAAATGTAGAAAACAGTATTGTATCATCTGGAAGTACAGCTTTAGAGGTTTTAGAAAAAGCTCCGGGCGTACAGGTAGATCGCCAAAGTGAGCAGATTAAGTTGAATAATAAATCTGGGGTTACGATAATGATTGATGGTAAAACTAATTTTTTATCTGGTGCAGATATAACGACTTTACTTAGCAATATGAGCAGCGATCAGATTGCAACAATTGAGTTAATCACCAATCCATCATCTAAATATGATGCTGCCGGAAATGCCGGAATTATAAATATTAAGCTAAAAAGAAATAAGGCTTATGGTACAAATGGAACAGTATCTCTAAATGGTGGACAAGGTATTATGCCAGATTCGCCAACAGATTTGGCCCGTGCGGGTGTAAACCTAAATCTAAATCATAGAGAAGGAAAATGGAATATTTTTGGAAACGGTGCTGTTGCTAGAAAAGCTAGTTTTAACAATACATTTCTAACCCGTACTACTTTTGCTAATGGTTTATCAAGTGCTTTTACACAAGATTTTGATAGAAAAAATAAAGGAGTTGGTTTTCAAGGAAAATTGGGTGCAGATTATTATGCATCAGAAAAAACCGTTTTTGGTGTTATGGTAGATGCAAATACAGTAAATACAAAGCTTACTAATTTTAGTAATACATTAATAAATGAAATTCAATCGAATGTAGCGAGTTCAAATTCGGTTCTACAAGATGCTTATTCAAAATCGCCAGCAAATAATTTAACTGCAAATTTTAACATTAAACACGATTTTGATAAAACGGGTAAAAACATTTCTTTCGATGTAGATTATTCTAATTTTAACAATAAAAAGGATGAGCAGTTTAATGCAAGGTATTTAAACCAGGGCGGACAACAAACTAATGCAACTTTGCTTAGAAACAACACGGATGCAAACATCGATATTTTTGCAGCAAAAACTGATTTAACCTTCCCGATTAATAAAACGATGAAGTTTGAAGCTGGTTTAAAAAGTAGTTATGTGGTAACCAATAACGATTTTATTTCAGAGCAATTTCTATTGGGTAACTGGCAAAACGATTTGGGTAAATCGAACAATTTTGTTTATAAGGAAAATATAAATGCAGTTTATGGTAACTTTTCAAAAGAGTGGAAAGTATGGCAAATTCAGTTAGGTTTAAGAGCAGAGCACACACATTCTAACGGAAATTCGGTAACCAGCAATAAGGAAGTTGATAGGAATTACCTGTCATTGTTTCCAACAGTTTTTGTTAATCAGAAATTAAACGAAAATAACAACATTCGCTATTCATATAGTCGCAGGGTTGATAGACCAAATTATCAGCAACTTAATCCATTTGCATTTTACATGGATCCTTATGCGGTTGATCAGGGAAATCCATATTTGAAACCACAGTTTACTGATAATTTTGAGGTTTCATACGGACTTAAACAACTGTCTTTTTCTTTAAACTATGCCGATACGCGTGATATGATTACTCAAATAAGTCAACAAGATGAAGTAACCCGAATTGTTAGCGTAATCAGACAGAATTTAGGTCGTGCACAAAACTATTCGGCTGGGGTTTATTTTCCGGTAAAGGTTGCTAAATGGTGGAATATGCAAAATAATGCAAGTGTTTATTACAACAAGTTTGAAGACGGCAATTTAGAAGGCGCAGCATTTAAAGCTTCAAAGGTTGCTTATAATTTTAATACCAATCAATCTTTTATTTTACCTCAGAACTTTACAATCGAGGTTAGCTTCTGGTACAATTCGCCAAGAGTTTCTGGTGTAGAGCAAACAACAATTGCTCAATATGCGCTAAACGCTGGCATTCAAAAAAGTATGTTGAATAAAAAGCTAAAGTTGCGTTTAAATATGGATGATATCCTATTAACCAACTATTGGAAAGGTGCATTAGAGTATCAAAATGTAAATCTTCAGGTTACCAATCGTTATACAAGTAGAAGAGCAAACTTTAGTATTAGCTATGGTTTTGGAAATCAAAATGTAAAATCAGCTCGTTCTCGAAATACTGCAACTGATGATATTAAAGGAAGAGCGGGAGGATAGTTTTAATTTTCAGTTACCAATTTTCAATGAACTATTTAACTAATGATTAATGAACCAATAAACCATTAAAGAAATGAAAAATATAATTTATGCCACGCTACTTTTAGCAGCTATGCTAGCTTTTGGCTGTTACAACAACGCAAATTTAAATATTAGTGTTAACGATACGGATTCAGAATATACTTATACTGCAGTTTATCCAATAAGTAAAACAGATAAGTTAGAGGCTTATTTAGACCGCGAGTTAAATAATGAATTACCACTTGACGAGCATATAGATACATTTGTCACTTTGGTAAATGAAGAGAAATTTAATTTAAAAGCTTCAAAAGGTACTTTAAGTATAAAATTCGACAAGAAAAACAGCTCGATTGCTGGTTATGTTAAAATTAAAAAACTAACAGATGGGATAAGTGAGATACTTAAATAGAAAAATTTATTTTCTATTGATTATAAAGGGTGATGTAATTTAATTATATCACCCTTTTTTGCATTATATTTGAGTTATAGCATCGACTCCTTAGCTCAGTTGGTAGAGCAACAGACTCTTAATCTGTGGGTCCAGGGTTCGAACCCCTGAGGGGTCACTGAAAGAAAAACATTTTAATCGTTGCAGTAAGCTTCACCAACTTGATAGCCGCCTTTAGATTTCATAGGCACAACTTCGCCAGATTCTAGGTAAACTTTGTAAAGTGGTTGCCCATCAGCTGGTGATGCTTCGGTACTTATTGCCGAAATCACTCCGCATATTTTCTTCTTGCAACCAGAAGCTAAAATACTGCAAAGAGCTAATGCGATTAATATTCTTTTCATTTAGGTAAATTGTGGCGTCAAAATTAAGCAAATTAATGCATCTAAAAGAAGGTGTTTTTACCTTTTTTAGGCAGGTTAAAAAACCCAATTCATGAAATTAATTATGAGTTGCTTTTTAAACTAAGCATTAACGGAGAAGCAACACATTAATTACAGATAAAATAGTAGATAAATGCAATTGTTTTTCAAATTTGTAATCTTCCATAAATAAATAATTCCCAAATGAAAAAAATCGTTTCCTTAGCAGCATTAACCCTTCTTTTTATTTCAATATCATTTGCTCAAACCAAGCCCCCTTTTTGGGATGATGTTCAAACGATAAAAAAATACGACCAAATGTTTAAGCCACCAGTTAATCCGGTTTTATTTGTTGGTAGCTCATCGATTAGAAAATGGGACGACTTAACTCAGGTTTTTGCTAAATATAACCCACTAAATCGCGGCATTGGTGGTGCGGTTGTAAATGATATTACGCGATATTTAAATGATATTGTATTCCCTTACAACCCACGTCAAATTGTACTCTATGTTGGTGAAAATGATGTAGTTGATGATAAAGTAACTGCAGATACCGTTTTAAACAGAACAATAATACTTTACAAAGCAATAAGAGCAAAACTACCAACAACACCAATTTTATATATATCTATTAAGCCAAGCCCTAGTCGCGATAAGTTTCGCGATAAAGTAATTGGTGCAAACGCATTAATTAGAAAATTTCTTGCCACCGAAAAAAACACAGCGTTTGTAGATGTTTTCCCTTCGATGCTGAAAGATGGAAAAGGAAGAAGAGAACTTTATGTTAGCGATATGTTACACATGAATGCGCAAGGTTATGCAATTTGGAAAAAGGCTATACAACCTTATTTGCTAAAATAACAATAACCTACTTTTAAGGTTAGAGAATTAAATTTTATATATTTATTATTGTATAAAATCCCTCCTCTCTAACCATGAAGTATTTTTTACTTTTTATAGCATTTTATTGTTATGCCTGTACAACCTATGCCCAAGATTTACTTGGAATTCCTCAGATTATAAACTACAATAATGAAGAATATAATGCAGGCGTTCAAAATTGGGACGTTAAGCAGGATAAAAATGGAATTCTATACTTCGGGAATAATGAAGGATTATTAACTTTTAACGGTCGCTTTTGGAACATTTATCGACTGCCAAATTATACTTCTGTCCGTTCAATTGGCATTGATTCTAAAAACAGGATATACATTGGCGCACAAGATGAATTCGGGTATTTCTTTCCTGATAATCATGGGATTTTAAAATATACTTCTCTGCTTAGTCTTGTTCCGGAAAAACTCCGTAAAATCGCCGATATATGGGATATTTCAATTATTAATGATGAAGTTTTTTTTCGTTCAACAAATATTATACTTCACTTTAAAGATGATGTTATAAAAACGTATAAACCTTCCGACAACTGGTCGTTTTTGGGTAAGGCAAACAATAAAATTTATGCCCAATCTAAAAGCATAGGTTTATTGGTTTACGATAAGGAGGTTTGGAAACCTGTTTGTACAGATCCTATTTTAAAACTATCTTCTATAACTTCTATCTCTACCTACAGCGGAGATACATTATTGATATCTACATTAAAAAAAGGTTTCTTTCTACTTCATAATAATCAGTTGGGCACATTAAAAACCAAGCTTGATAATGTATTTTTTAACGACAGAATTTTCTTTTCCAATCAGGTAAATAAAAATATTTATGCAGTTGGAACTACTTCGGGTGGTGTTTATTTAATGAATAGACATGGCGATTTAGTTCAAAAATACAACTACCGAGAAGGGTTACAAAACAATAATGTTCGCGGAATTTTATTAGACCGAGATAAAAACATGTGGCTTGCTCTAGATGATGGAATTTCTTATGTAGCCATTAACAGTGCTATTAAAAGTATATCTCCCGATAGAAATAAACAGATTACCAGCTATGCCTTTAGAAAGATAAATCAGAATATTTACATTGGTACATCTAATGGCCTTTATTACTCAAAGATTAATACCGCATCTCAGGATTTGAGTCTATCTACTTCAGCTTTCGAAGAAGTAAAAAATACTAAGGGGCAAGTTTGGGGTTTGGATGATGTAAATAATCAATTAATTATGGCGCACGAAGATGGTGCATCTGTAGTTAATGGAAATGTTGCCACGCCAATTTACTCGCTTCCTGGTACCTGGATGTTTCAACCTCTTGAAAATGTTTTTCCAGCTAAAAATATTCTGTCTGGAACTTATCTTGGACTTCAAAAAATAACTTATGAAAATGGTGTTTTTTCTAGTGCTGGTAAAATTGAAGGGATTTCTGAAACTTTAAGATTTATTGTAGTTGATAATAATGATAATATTTGGGGTTCTCATCCATATCATGGTGTTTATAAAATAGAATTATCGCCCGATAGAAAAAAAGTTACAAAAATAACGCTGTTCTCTGATAAAAACGGTTTACCAAATAAGTTGTACAATTATGTTTATCGCATAAAAAACAGGGTAGTTATTGCAACTGTTAATGGAATATATGAATACGATCCAACACAAAATAAATTCTTGCGATTTAAAATGCTTGGAAATGTTTTGAATGGTGTTTCAATTCAATATTTAAAAGAAGATAATGAAGGAAATATATGGTTTGTAACGAATAAAAAAGTTGGCGTTATCGATTTTCATAAACCATCTGGTTCGAATGCATTTACAGTAATTTATTTACCAGAATTAGATGGAAAGGTTGTTGGTGGTTTTGAATCTATCTACACGCTCGATAGCGAAAATGTTTTTATTGGCGCTAATAAAGGTGCTTATCATATAAATTACAATAAATATGTAGATAATATAACAAAACCTAGAGTTGTAATAGGGCTTGTAAAATTGCTGGGGCAGAAAGATAGTATTGTCTTCGGAGGCTATTTTGTGAAAAAAAATCAAATTGCACCAAAACAAGATTTATCGAAGATTCCTGAATACAAAAAATCTTTAAACTCTATACATTTCGAATTCTCCTCCACATTATTTGAACACGAGAAAAACACAAAATTTAGCTATCAACTGGTCGATTTTGATAGTGAATGGTCTACCTGGAGTACAAAGAGCGAAAAGGATTACACCAATTTGCCAGCCGGAAAATATATTTTCAATATTAAGGCTAAAACAGATGATGGAAATGAGTCTGAAATTGTTAGTTATAGCTTCGTTATTCTGCCAGCTTGGTATAGTACAATCTGGATGCAACTCGCTTACTTAGCTATTTTTGTTTTGCTTTTAAGGCTACTAATTCGTTGGCAAAAAAAGAAGCATGAAAAGGAGCAGGAACGAATGAGTTACTTACACCAATTAGAGATAGATAGAAGCGAGAAAGAGATTGTACGCTTACAAAACGAGAAGCTTGAGGCCGATGTAAATTATAAAAACAAGGAACTGTCTACAATGACAATGCATTTGGTTCAACGTGGAAAGGTTTTGGCGAAGATTAAGGAAGTTATTTCTTCGGTTATCAAAAATCATGATGATGCCATTACCGAAAACTCTCCGAGTTTCAGGCATTTAATACGTTTGATTAAAGATGTTGAGAAAAAAGATCAGGAGCTCGATCATTTAAGCGTTCACTTTAATCATGTAAATACCGAGTTCTTTAATAAGCTTAAGGATTTATATCCAGAACTAAGTCAGAACGATTTAAAGTTCTGCGCATACTTGTGCATGAATTTATCTTCAAAAGAGATGGCACAATTGATGAATGTTACGATAAAAGCTGTAGAAGTTGGAAGATATAGATTGAGAAAGAAACTTCAATTAAAACCTGAAACTAACCTTTACGAGTTTTTAATTGATATCTCCAGGCAAAAAACGCCTTTAAATTAACCTTTTTTAATATTTTATCGACTAATGTGCTGTTGTATTGTAAATTGCTGATTATTAGTTTTTTAATTTTTATCTGTAGTGTGTATGTAGTGCTTCGAGTAGGGTTAAATCAAGAGAAAATAAGCTTTGTAGGGTTTGTGTAGCATCAGAAAATTGCACAATAGAAAAACTCATACATAGATTTGGATTGAGTTGTGGTACCAAACCACGCTCGAACTAACCAAATATTAACTTAATATTATTTTCTATGAGAAGAAGATTTACATTCGTATTCTTCATTTACTGTATCGTGGCATTTCCGCTTGCATTATTTGCGCAGGACATTGCAGTTACAGGAAAAGTAACAGACCAGAAAGATGGAACTCCACTTCCCGGTGTTACAATCAGAGTTGATGGCACATCCCGAGCCGCCTCTACAGATCCAAACGGAGTATTTTCTATTCAGGCAAGCGTAGGTGCAAAATTAACCATTAGCTTATTGGGCATGGTTTCTCAAACAGTTACCGTTCCGGCAGGTGGAAAAATTAATGTTTCATTAGCTACAGATTCTAAAGATTTGAGTGATGTTGTTGTTGTAGGATATGGCACACAGAAAAAAAGTGTGGTAACTGGTGCAATTTCGAGCGTCAAAGCAGCGGATTTGGAAAATCAACCTACTACAACCCGTCTAGAACAAGCTTTACAAGGAAGAACTTCGGGCTTAACAATTGCAGCACAATCGGGTCAGCCGGGTTCTGCATCTACCGTTAGGTTAAGAGGTTTTACATCTTTCGGAGGAAAAAATGATCCACTTTGGGTTATTGATGGCGTTGTGGTTGATAATGGTGGTATTGGCTATTTAAATCAATCAGATATCGAATCCATCGAAGTTTTAAAAGATGGTGCATCTGCAGCTATTTATGGAACTCGTGCTGCATCCGGTGTAATTTTAGTTACGACAAAAAAAGGTAAGGTCGGAAATTTAAATTTAGCTTACAATGGGTATTATGGTGTTGCCCGTGCAGCAAAGAAATTAGATCTTTTAAATGCAAGTGAGTACGCAACTTTAAGAAATGAATCTTATCTAAACGATTTCACAGGTACAACTCCAGTTTTACCTTATCCAAATGCAGCTTCGCTTGGAGAAGGAACGGATTGGCAATCATTAATCTTTAATAATAGTGCAGCTCGCCAAAACCACGAACTTAGTTTAAGTGGTGGTAATGAAAAATCAACATTTTTCCTCTCATTTGGTTATTTTGATATTGATGGTATAGTTTCTACCGATGTGTCGAAGTACAATCGTGCAAATATTCGTATTAATTCTACACACAAACTTTATAAATGGTTAACCATTGGCGAAAACCTAGGTTATAGTCATTCAGTTAATTATCAAATTGGAAACACAAACAGTGAATTTGGAGGGCCATTAAGCTCGGCAATTAACTTAGACCCAATTACGCCAGCAATTATTACAGACCCGACAGTTTACAATGCTCCACCTTACAGCAACCAACCAGTATTTAGAGATGCTAATGGTTTTCCTTATGGTATTTCTACAAGAGTTGCTCAAGAAATAAGCAATCCTTTAGCAAGTATTAAAAGGCAAATTGGAAATTATAGCTGGGATCACAATATTGTAGGCAACGCGTTCGTAGAAGCAGAGCCTATTAAAGGTTTACGTTTCCGCTCATCAATTGGTTCTAAACTAGCTTTTTATGGCAGTGATGGTTTTAACCCGATTTATTATTTAAACTCATCAACCACGAATACAAGAACCCAGTTTTCGAGAAATATTAACTACGTCATTACTTACAATTTAGAAAATACTTTGTCTTATACTAAATCTTTAGGAAACCATAACCTAACTTTATTAGCAGGGCAGGGTTCGTATAGCGATGGATTTAGCCGTAGTGTAAGCACAACCTTTTTTGATGTGCCTGCAACCGATTTTTATTCTGCCTCGATGAGGTTTAAGCCTGTTGCAGCTAACAGAACTTCTGATGGTAGTGAAGGTACAGATCACAAAATCTTCTCTTTATTTTCTAGATTAACCTACGATTACAAGGAGAAATATCTGTTTTCTGCACTAATCAGACGTGATGGTTCATCAAGATTTGGCGCCAACAATAAATATGGTTATTTTCCTTCGGCACAAATTGGATGGGTACCAACTAAAGAAGATTTCTTCCCACAAAACGACATTATTAACTTCTTAAAAATTCGTGGTAGTTATGGAGTTACAGGTAATGATGGTATTGGTGATTTTGCTTACGTTCCTACAGTTGGCAGTGGTAGGAACTATACTTTCGGAGATGCAAATATTGTAAACATTGGTTACAGCCCGAATGCTTCTGCAAACCCAGATTTGAAATGGGAAGAAACGAGATCCAGTAACATTGGTATCGATGCAACTATTTTCAAGAACTTCACTTTAACGGCTGATATATACAAAAAGAAGACAGTTGGTATCCTTCAAAACCCACCAGTTCCTGGTTATATTGGAAGTGGTAGTCCAGCTGCAAATATTGCCGATATGTCCAATAAAGGTTTCGAATTCGAATTGTCATACCGTAAACAAATTGGTCAATTTGGCTTAAATGTTAGTGGTAATGGTTCATTCATAAAAAATACAATTGATAAACTAAGTCCAGGTATTAACTTTATTGATGATAGCCAGGCTAGTTTCCAAACCTTAGGTACAATTACCCGTACACAAATTGGGCATTCGTATAATGAGTTTTTTGGTTACATTAATCAAGGTATATTCCAATCTCAGACGGAAATAAATGCTTATACCGGCCCTAACGGCTTGCCTTTACAGCCGTTAGCAAAACCAGGTGATATTAAGTTTGCCAATTTAAATGGCGATAATAACATAGATGCGAATGACAGAGATTTTATAGGAAACGGCTTGCCCAATTTTACCTACGGATTAACGATTGGATTAACCTATAAAAGCTGGGATTTAACTGCTTTTGGTAGTGGAGTAGCTGGTAATATGATTTTTCAAGGATTAAGAAGATTGGATATTCCTAACGCAAATTATTTAACTTCCAGATTAGATCGTTGGACACCATCTAATCCTTCTACAACTCAACCAAGGTTAACAGATGCAGATCCAAATAAAAACTTAACTAAATTCTCTTCCTTATATTTAGAAAAAGGAGATTATTTCAGATTGAGAACTTTCCAAATTGGTTATACAATTCCTAAATCGATAACAAGCAAAATTGGTCTTCAAAAATTCCGTGTATATGCTTTATCAGAAAATTTATTTACAATAACTGGTTATAGTGGTTACGATCCTGAATTGGGTTCTAACAACAGTGGTAACGTATTTGGGGTCGACCGTGGAGTATATCCACAAGCTCGCTCGTTTGTTTTTGGTGTAAATGCTAGTTTTTAATTAAATAAAATGAAAAGAAAAATTACTTATTTGGTTGTAATCCTGGCGGGATTGCAACTAATTGGAGGTTGTAAAAAATATTTGGAAATTAATCCTCAAGAACGTGTTCTTTTGGATAATTACTATACAACACCTCAAGATGCTTTTGCTGCATTAGTATCCGTTTATGATAGATTTGGATTTCAGTCTGGAGGTTTATATGATAAAGTTGCCATAATGGATGCAGCTTCGGATGATCAGGTAGCTGGCGGTGGTGGTCCATCAGATATTAATGATCTACAAGTGGTAAATACATTCACTTTAAACTCTCAAACTGGCCCACAAGGCTATCTTTGGAATAAAGGCTACGCAGGAATTTTTCGTGCTAATGTGTTTTTGTCGAAGATAGGAGGTATTAACATGGATGCTACTTTGAAAGCTAGATATACAGGTGAAGCTAAAGCTTTACGTGCGATATTTTATTTTGATTTGGTTCGTTTCTTTAAAAATATCCCATTGTTAACATCAGAAGTAGATCCTAAACAGATTTATGATGTATTGCAAGTTCCGCCTGCTGATGTATATGCGCTTATCGAAAAAGATTTAACAGAAGCGATCCCAAGTCTTCCAAATACAGTGGTTGGTGCAACGGAAGGTGGTCGTTTAACTAAAGGTGCTGCGCAAGCTGTTTTAGGCAAAGTATATTTGCAACAAGCAAAGTATGCCCAAGCAGCAGAGCAATTTGCGATTGTAAATGGAACAACTCCTGGCCAAGCAAACACTACTTATGGCTATAAGTTACTGGCCAACTTTGGAGATTTATTTAAAGTGAAAAATAAGTTTAATTCAGAATCGATTCTTGAAATTGTTCACTCTAATGCCTCAAATGGTGGCTGGGGAGATGCAGGAGCTTCTGAAGGTAATTTATTAAATATCATAGTTGGTCCTCGCGGTTACAAACCAGTTTTGGCTTCTGCTCCGGATTATTATTCAGGCTATAGCTTTTTAGTTTTTACTAAAGAATTCTTCGATTTTATTCACTTTGATCCAAGAAACAAAGCAACGGTTGCAAATCTAGATAGTCTTGAGAAAAATGGAATTGCTACTTATGAAAAAGGATATCAGAACAGTGGTTATTTCTTAGAAAAAACAATTGGTAGAGTTGCAGATAAAGCACCTACAGGGCAAACTGAACTTAATTTTCCTCAAAATGCATACGAAATTCGCTTGGCAGATACATATATGCTCGAGGCAGAATCTATTTTGCAAAGCGGCGGTGCTGTTGGAGCCGGCAGTCGGGCTTATCAGTTGTTAAACGCAGTAAGGGCACGTGTTGGCTTAAATCCTGTAGCGGTTACTATGGATAATATCATGAAAGAGAGAAGATTGGAGCTTGCGGGTGAAGGTCATCGTTTCCCAGATTTAGTTCGTTGGGGTAAAGCAGCCACTGTATTAGCATATAAAGGTTTCACTGCTAATAAAAATGAAATCTTTCCAATTCCACAGGCAGAGTTAAACAATACTAAAATACTTCAAAATAAAGAGTACGGCGGTACTAAATAAATATTTTCGGGGGGTGGTTTGTATCTGCCCCCTTTATTACTTTTTGGATTTAGCAATTAATGTTATCTCCATAAAACATAGAAGCAAGGCTCATAACTTCTTAAATAATCTTAAATTTTCTACCACTAACCACTTGCCAATATGAAATTAAAGGCGATAAGCTATTGTTTTGCTATTATTTTAAGCTCCTCAACATTACAAACTCTTGCCCAAAATAGTGCTGAACTTTGGCTAACCAAAGCAGATCGTTCTGTGTTATTTGCTCGACAAAATGATTTACTGAAATTCTCTTCTGTTCAAAACACTAATCCTAGGATTTGGGTGAACGAGAAAGATACCTATCAGCCAATTGATGGATTTGGTTATACGCTAACTGGTGGAAGTGCGCAACATATTATCCAAATGTCTGCACCTGCAAGAGCTGCTTTGCTTAAAGAGTTATTCGCAACTGATGCTAATAATATCGGCGTAAGTTACATACGCTTAGGTATTGGCGCTTCCGATTTGAACGAAAAAGTATTTTCTTATAACGATTTACCTGAAGGTCAAACAGATTTAAATCAAGATAAATTTGATTTGGGACTTGATAAAGTTGATGTAATTCCGGTAATGAAGGAGATTCTTGCTATAAATCCTAAAATTAAAGTTTTGGGTTCGCCCTGGTCCCCTCCATTATGGATGAAAACAACTTACAATGCTCGCGGAGGGATGTTAAAGCTAGAATATTACGATGCTTATGCAAAATATCTGGTTAAATATGTTCAAGAGATGAAAAAGCAAGGCATTACAATTGATGCTATTACCGTTCAGAACGAACCACTACATCCAGGCAATAACCCAAGTCTTTTAATGGTTGCTCCAGATCAAGCTCTGTTTGTTAAGCAAAATCTTGGGCCTTCATTCGAAAAGGCAGGCATTAAAACTAAAATTATTATTTACGATCATAATGCCGATCGGCCAGATTACCCCATTACAATATTAAATGATAAGGAGGCCAGAAAATACATCGACGGTTCTGCTTTTCATCTTTATGGAGGTAAAATAGAGGCTTTAACTGATGTACATGATGCACATCCTGATAAAAATATTTATTTCACAGAACAAATGGTTGTCGAAAGACCAAACTCTACAGGAATTAATATTACCGGCCCAGTAAGGCGATTAATTATTGGCGCTACACGTAACTGGAGTAGAAATGTTTTAGAATGGAATTTAGCTGCCGACCCTGAGAATAAACCTTTTACCGATAGAGGTGGTTGCCCAACATGCCAAGGCGCTGTTACTATTAATAAAGATGCTGTAAGTAGAAATATAGCTTATTACTCCGTTGCCCATGCCTCTAAATTCGTTCGTCCTGGTTCTGTTCGTATTGCTTCAAATGAGTTAACTGATTTGTCTAACGTAGCTTTTAAAACGCCCGAAGGTAAAAAGGTTCTTATTGTGGCAAATACGGGTAAAGAAACCGCAAATTTCAATATAAACTTTAATGGTAAAATACTTGCTGCAACTTTAGAAAAGGGGTCTGTTGGTACTTATGTTTGGTAATAATCTCATCTAAAAATTTAAAATCGTTATTGAAATTGCTTTTAAGGGTAAATTTTTTAACAGAAAACCTATTTATTATGTCTAAAAGAATACAGAAACCATTATCTCTAATTAAATGTAAATCAATATTGTTCATTCTTAGCCTTGCGATGCTTAGTTTAAATTCCTCTGCTCAAGGGTTTTTAAAGGCCGATGGAAAGAAAATCGTAAATGATAAAGGCGAGAATGTTTTGCTTAGAGGCTTTGGTTTAGGCGGTTGGATGTTGCAGGAAGGATATATGCTTAAGATTAATAAGGATGGCCAGCAATATAAAATTAGAGAGCGTTTAGAGGATTTGATGGGCGTAATGCAAACACAGGAATTTTATGATGCGTGGTTAAATAACCATACCCGAAAAATAGATATCGATTCTTTAAAAGCATGGGGTTTTAACTCTGTTCGTTTGCCAATGCATTATAACTTGTACACTTTACCAATTGAAAAAGAAACAGCTGCAGGACAAAATACCTGGCTAGAAAAAGGTTTTGCTTTAACCGATAGCTTGCTTTCCTGGTGCAAGGCGAATAAAATGTATTTAATTTTAGATTTGCACGCGGCTCCCGGCGGACAAGGAAATGATACAAATATTTCTGACAGAGATGCATCCAAACCCATGCTTTGGGAAAGCGAAGGTAATCAGCAAAAAACAGTAGCGCTTTGGGCAAAATTAGCCGAGCGTTATAAAAACGAAGAATGGATTGGCGCTTATGATATTATAAATGAGCCTAATTATGGTTTCTCTAATCCATCTGTAGATAAAAATGGAACGCAAGAGAAAGTAAATGCACCATTAAGAAAATTAATGGTTGATATAACTAAAGCGATTCGAAACGTTGATCAAAAACACTTAATTATTATCGAAGGAAATGGTTGGGGGAATAATTACAATGGTATTTTTCCACTATGGGACAAAAATATGGCTTTGAGTTTTCATAAATATTGGAACTACAACGATCAGGCTTCGATTGCGAACATGCTTAAAGCAAGAGATGAACAAAATGCGCCAATTTGGCTTGGTGAAACGGGTGAGAATTCTAATACTTGGTTTACCGATGCCATTAGTCTTTTAGAGAAAAATAACATTGGTTGGGCTTGGTGGCCACTAAAAAAGATTGGATTTAATAATCCAATGGAGATAAAATCAAATCCAAATTACAACAGTGTGGTAAATTATATGAATAACGGCGGCAATAAACCTAAAGAAAGTAATGTTTACAGCGGTTTAATGGAACTCGCAATTTATACAAAATTAGAAAATACAATTATCCATAAAGATGTGATTGATGCAATGATTCGCCAGCCACATACAAATGAAACAAAACCTTTCAAAGCAAATGCTGTAAAAGATGGCTCTATAATTTATGCTGTTGATTACGATTTAGGTAAAAATAATCATGCATATTTCGATTTAGATACTGCCGATTATCATACCGTTACCAATAAAAGAACGGCAGGCAATCGTGGGCGTACATATAGGAATGACGGTGTAGATATTCAAAAGGATTCCACTCAGTATGAAAAGTATTTTGTAACGAATATTGAAGACAAGGAATGGCTGCAATATACTTTGCAAGTTGCAAAAAAGGGCACTTATACTTTAAAATTAAATACCGCATCCGCACAGCATGAAGGGAAAATATCAGTCGCTATAAATGGTAAAATTGTAGCCAAAGGTATCAGCGTTCCTAATTCTGGTGGTGCTAAAAAGTTTATTTCGTTCGAAGTGAAAAATATTGCTTTAAATGCTGGTAAGCAGGTTTTAAAAATTATTGCAGATACAGGTGGTTATAATTTTAGTTATATTCAATTCGTAAAATAACTAACAAAAATTTCTTGTGTTAAAGGGCTCTAAACGCATATTTTTAATTCTTTGCTGCATTGCTGTAGTAATATTAATTCTTTCCAGATGCATGAATACTGCTGATAAAATACCATCTGATGCAAGAGGGATAAATTATACGGGCGCTGCAACTTGCATAAAATGCCATACAGATATTGGAAAGTCATTTGTCCATAATGCACATGGTTTAAGTTCGAGCATGGTTGCAAATAAAGATGTATCGAAGTGTCTCGAAACTGACTCAAATTCATTTGCCTTTGATGCAAATATGAAAGTGAAGATAGAGAAAAGAGACAGCGGTATTTATCAGGTTGCCTATATAAATGGAAAGCAAACCCGAGCGCAACGTTTCGACGTTGCTTTTGGCTCTGGCGAAAAAGCATTTACCTATGCATATTGGAAGGGGAAAAAATTATTTCAATTGCCCTTATCTCATTTTTCTGCTATAAAAACCTGGGCTAATAGTCCGGGTTTTCCTATTAAGGTAATGTATTTTGATAGACCAATAACCAGCAGATGTTTAGAATGTCACAGTTCTTTTGTTAAAACAGAGAAAAAGCAGGTTGCAGCATTAGCCATGGATGAAGAAATGGAAAAAGGTTCCTTAATTTATGGAATAGACTGCGAACGCTGCCATGGACCCGGAAAACAACATGCTGTTTTTCATTTGGAAAACCCCGAAGAGAAAACAGCTAAATTTATAACTATTTTTGAAACGCTTACTCGAAAGCAAAAGATGGATGCTTGTGGCGTTTGTCATTCAGGAAACACACTAACCACTATTCAATCAGTTTTTAACTTTCAACCTGGCGATGATTTGGATAGTTTTTACGCTCAGGATTTTGTTTCGTTTGGCGGGGCAAATCCAGATGTTCATGGCAATCAAACGGCTATGCTGAAAGGAAGTATGTGCTATCGGAAAAGCGAAATGACCTGCCAGTCTTGCCATAATTCGCACGAAACAGTAAAAGGAAATATGGCGATATATTCACAACGTTGTATCAGCTGTCATCAAAATCAAAAACATACCGAATTAACATTAGCAAAAGGGGTTTTAAAAACAAATTGTATAGATTGCCACATGCCAATGCAAGCATCTAAATTAATTTCATTTCAAACCGCGGGTAATAAAAATGTGAATCCTTATTTATTGCGTTCTCACCACATTGGTGTTTATCCTGGAAAATAGATTATTTCATTAAAAACCTAATTAACTTGTATTTCGTACATTTGGCTTCAATAATTTAAAAGATTTAGCCAGTATGCCCGTAAAATTTTACTTTCCTCTATTGCTTTTATTTTTCTGCAGCACAGTTGTTTTAGCCCAAAGTAAATTTAATTTAAGTGGTACTATTCGCGATGCAGCAACTGGCGAAACACTAATCGGTGCGACCGTTAAACTATCTGGTAAAACATCTGCCGCAACGCAAACTAATGCTTATGGTTATTATGCTTTAACTCAGCCAGAGGGCGATTATAACCTTGTGATTAGTTACGCAGGTTATCTTTCCGTAGCAAAAAGCATCAGTTTAAATAAGGATACAAAACTTAACGAGGAACTTAAATCAGCAAACGATTTAGCTGAAGTTACCGTAAGTGCAACCAACAGGAAAAACGAGAATGTAAAAAGTGCCCAAATGGGATTAGAAAGAGTTGATATGAAATCTCTAAACTCAATCCCAGTGCTTTTAGGAGAAAAAGACGTTTTGAAAACGATTCAGTTATTGCCTGGAGTTAAATCTGGAGGAGAAGGAAATACAGGTTTTTATGTTAGAGGGGGAGCAGCAGATCAAAATCTAATTATTTTAGATGAAGCGGTAGTTTACAATTCTTCGCATTTGCTTGGCTTCTTTTCTACTTTCAATGCCGATGCCATTAAAGATGTAAGTTTATACAAAGGTGGAATGCCAGCGCAATATGGAGGCCGATTATCATCTGTTTTAGATGTTAAAATGGATGATGGAAACAATAAAGAATTTAAATTTCAAGGCGGAATAGGTTTAATTGCATCAAGATTTAAAGCAGAAGGACCGATTGTAAAAGATAGAGGTTCTTTTATGGTAAGTTTTCGTAGAACTTACATCGATTTGTTTTTAAGACTTTCGCCAGATTCATCAATTAACGGAAGTACCCTCAACTTCTACGATATCAATGCAAAAGCCAATTATAAAATTGATGATAAAAATACTATTTATCTTTCTGGCTATTTTGGAAAAGATAATATTGGAGTTAAAGATTTGTTTGAGAATAACTGGGGAAATGTTACCACCACTTTACGCCTAAATCATATTTTTAGCGATAGACTTTTCTCAAATACTTCATTGATTTATAACAATTACAACTACACGGTTCGATTATTAAATGATGTTACAAATTTCAAGGCCACATCATTGGTTCGTGATTTTAACTTGAAACAAGATTTTCAGTATTTTAGCAATAAGCATACTTTACGTTTTGGTTTAAACGCCACACATCATCGAATTTCTCCTATCGATATTTCGACAACGCAAGAATCGCAGGTTAATCCTTTAACTCAAGAGAAAAGATACGGCCTGGAAACAGCTGCCTATGTTTCTGATGAGTGGGCTGTAACAGAGAAGCTTAACTTTCTCTATGGAGTAAGATTGGCTGCCTTTTCATTATTAGGGCCAGGTAATTTTAGTACTTATGATGCAGCTGGTAACATAACGTCTACGGATAAAGCTGAAAGCGGAAATTTTTATAAAAACTATTTCAACCTCGAACCTCGTTTTTCGTTGAGCTATCTTTTTAATGATGAAAATTCTGTAAAAGCATCCTATAATAGAAACACGCAAAATATCCATATTTTGACAAATGCGACCTCGAGCTCGCCAACAGATCAATATGTGTTAAGCAGTAATAATATTAAACCAGAAATTGCTGATCAGGTATCATTAGGTTATTTTAAAAACCTTCAGGATAATAATTACGAGCTATCGGGAGAGGTTTATTACAAATGGATGCAAAATCAAATTGATTATAAAAATGCTGCTCAATTATTGGCAAATTCTAACGTAGAATCAGAACTGCTTTATGGTACAGGAAGAGCGTATGGTTTGGAATTGTTCTTTAAAAAGAAATTTGGCAAGTTTAATGGTTGGGTTGGTTATACCTTATCTCGTACTGAAAGAAAATTTGCCGAATTAAATAACGGGAATTATTTCCCCGCCAGACAGGATAGAACACACGATGTTTCACTAGTGGGAATTTATAATTTAAATAAGCGCTGGACTTTCTCTTCGAGTTTTATTTACAGTACGGGTAATGCGGTAACTTTTCCGGCAGGCAAGTATAGAATTAATAACCAAACGGTTTACTACTATACAGAGAGAAATGCAGGTAGAATGCCTTATAATATGCGATTGGATTTGAGCGCAACCTTAGAAGGAAAAAAAACAGGTCGGTTCCAATCTAGCTGGAACTTTGGGATTTACAATGCGCTCGCCAGAAAAAACCCTTACTCAATTGAATTTATTAACGATCCGAACGACCCAAGTAAAACCGTTGCAGAACAAACCTCTTTATTTGGTTTAATACCATCGGTAACCTGGAATTTTAAATTTTAAAATGATGAAAAAACTGATGATATTTTGTTTGCTTGCATGTTTGGTTTTTACATCTTGCAAGAAAATTATTGAAATTGATACCAATAACGCAGAACCACAATTGGTAATAGAAGGAAATATAATAAACCAATTTGTTGCTCAGCAGATAAAAATAAGTAAGTCTGTATCTTACGATGGCCAAAATAACTTTCCAGCTGTTTCTGGGGCTGTTGTTACGGTAAGCGACTCCAGAGGGAATAATTACACTTTTGCCGAAAGTCAACCGGGTTTATATACTTTTGGATTGCGTGGAATACCAGGAGTTACCTACACAATGAACGTTCAGGTTGAAGGTAAAACTTACACGGCGGTTTCAAAAATGCCATCAGCAGTTAAATTAGATTCGATTGGAATTATAGTTAATACTTTTTTCAACAGCGAAAGAAAAACAGCTGCTGCGTATGTATCAGATCCTGCCGGAGAGGCTAATTTTTATCATTTTAATATGTATGTTAATGGCCTTCAGTCTAACCGGGTTTATGTAAACGATGATAGACTTACTAATGGAAATAAACTACGCCTGCAGTTATTCTACGAGAAAAATGATGACGATGATGAAGGTTTAATTACGGGCGATAAAGTAGATATAGACATGGAGTGTATTGATGCTAATATTTTCGATTACTGGTACGCATTGAGTCAACAAGCCGGGAGAGGGCCAAATCAAGGTACTACGCCTGCCAATCCAACTTCAAATATTTCAAACGGAGCTCTTGGATATTTCAGTGCACACACAACTCAAAGATTAAATATTGTAGTTCCTTGATAAATACTAAACATAGTAAAATCTTAGCTGTTATAACTAAATGAAAGTTTTTATAAGCGGCAATATTGCCCAAAGCGGACTCAATTTATTGGAAGAAAATGGCATATCTGTTACTAAATGGACAGAATCAAGACAAATTACAGCAGAAGAGTTAATTTCTGCTTGTCAGGATTTCGATGCTTTGATAAGTGTTGGGCCAAATAAAATCGATGCTACATTTTTAAATGCTTGCAGCCATTTAAAAGTTATTGCTTTGCATTCTGTTGGTTTTGATAATGTTGATATAACAGAGGCAAACAAACTAAATATTCCGATAGGCAATACGCCAGGTGTTTTAAGTGGTGCAACTGCCGATACTGCTTTTCTACTAATGCTGGTAGTATCAAGAAAAGCTTTTTATTTACACAAAAAAATTATAAAAGGAGCTTGGCAAAATTACGAACCCACACCAGAATTAGGTATTGAGCTAAACGGAAAAACTTTAGGGATTTTTGGAATGGGTAAAATTGGTTTGGAAATGGCTAAAAAATGTATTGGCGCCTATCAAATGCCAGTAATTTATCATAATAGATCGCAAAATTTAGAAGCAGAAAAAGAGATAGGTGCAAGGTATGTTTCGTTTGAAGATTTATTATCTCAAAGCGATGTAATATCAGTACATGCCGCCTTAACTAACGAAACAAAGGGTAAATTTAACCTGGAGAATTTCAAACAAATGAAATCGGATGCTATTTTTATTAATACAGCCCGTGGCGGAATTCATAACGAAGCTGATTTAATTAAAGCTTTACAAGAAAAAATAATTTGGGGTGCAGGGTTAGATGTTACCAATCCGGAACCTATGCAAGCAAATAACCCGCTATTAAATATGGAAAGCGTTGCCGTTTTACCACATATTGGCTCGGCAACTGAAGAAACCCGAAGTGCGATGGCAAACCTTGTCGCTAAAAATATTATTGCCGGTTTAAATGGTGAAACCTTACCACATCAGATTTAACAACAAAAAGAGACTGTAACAAAATTGATTTTGAAGTGCTGTTAGCGGAATAATATTTTGAGCGGTCGTCATTCCTGTGAAAACGGGAGTCGTAAAGCGATAGAAAGGTTATGAAATAAAAGCATATTAAAGCATTACAATACCCAATCAAGCTGGTCATGATGATGCCGCCAAATTAAATTCTTTTTACAATAGCTGAATTTTTTATTGTAATACCTCTTTTTGTTATTATTTAACCGTATATCTAAAAACAGATCTTCCAACATTACCATTAGCATCAATACCCTCTACAACTACCTTATACTGGCCCTTGCCATCGGCATTATAAAAATCGAAAGAAGTTAATCCGGTATTATCTGTTACAACTTTAGGATTCCAATAAATTGTTGTACGTAAATCATTGCGGTTCAAATTAGCCGGTACATCATATTTAGGCATATAAAATTGTCTTGCTTTGCTGTAGCCCTGGGGTGTAAATGTGAGTTCGTAATATTTAGGTAGCATATCCATTAACTCGGTTTTAGATATTTTAGTTCCTTTAGGTGCTTTCTTTTGATTAATTACGATTACTCCATTAATATTATTGTTTCTATTAACCATCCCAAGCTCATCTCTTAAGAAGATTTCTACGGATTCAATATTAGATGGATCGATTGTATTTAATTGGTTCACATCCATTAGCATCCCGTTTATGAAAATACCCATAGGTATTTTTTTTCCTTGATTGTAGTCTCTGGTTACGTAAAAATTATTGTCGACAAAAGTAGTTCCCATTGCCATTGTTTGTAAACAACTAACTAACAAAGAACAGCCCGTCAGCCTGTCGCCAGAAACCTCGTGGTCTGCCATTTGACTTAATCCAGTTAATGCAGGGTAATCTTTATGGCTAACTTTAGGAATGGCTGCGGCTTTAACCGTTACTTCTTTAAGCGTATGCAAGTACGAATATTGTTTCTTGCTGTTGTCGAGGTAGGTTGTTAACGTACTGTCGATATTTAATACTTCATCTGCCGCACTGAAATTTCTGCTTACAATGGGCGCTGGAGAGCCATTTAAACTCAATGTCATGTTTTTATAATTTACATTGTACTTGGCTGTTATGGTTACTTTTGAAGAATCAGTAAAAACTAAATTTGAAAATTTAAAATTCCCAACCGGATCGGTTGTTCCTTCAATGTTAATTCTTTTATCCGGAATAGTTAAAAGTAATGCGCCTTTTCTAACTGGTATGCCATTGCTCATCCTTAAAATACCCGAAAACTCAATGCCCTGTTCTGGTAGAAAAGTTATTGCAGGCTTTTTATCGTGAATAATGTCATCGTAAGCATAATGTCTGTATCCTTGCGTTAGTAAAAGGACATCTAAATCTGATGCTTTTTTTGCATCATTAGTACTGAAATAATAATTTGGTTTTTCTATATATCCTTTAACATCACTATTCAAAAGTAGGCCAGTTAATATTGTTGTGGCACCGTCCTCATTAAAAGGAACTTTAGTTTCATCTATAACAGATACCGAAAAATTACCTTCAACTGGGGCACCATCCTTTTTAGCACTTAGGTTTATTTTAACCTTTTTCTTTGCACCGTAACTTGCCACGGGACTTGTTAAAGTTAAAGCCAAATTATTATTGTGCTGAACAAAAACGATTCGCTCGCTTAATGGTTTGCCGCTCTCGGTAAATAAGGTGAACTGGGCAATACCCAATGGGAATTTATTTTTAGGTACAGTTGTACTATATTCTTTGTTGGCTAATGCCGTTTGAGCGCCATAGCAAATTACCCCTTTACTCTGTGCAATGAGATAGAATTTTTTACCTTGGTTTTTTTGAAAAAACGCCTCATTGGAAGCAATTTTTATTGCTAAATTTTCTGCATCTGTGTTATCAATAACTATTGATACACCCGAATCTGCAACAGCTGGTAGCTTTACAGATTGAGTTGAACCATCAGAAAAAGTAATAGAAGCCTTATAGGTTTTACCAGCCTCAGGAGTTATGGTAAAAGTACCCATTCCTAAATGCTGGGCACTAAATGTTGCAACTTGCTTTCCATCGCTATCGCTCACAGTTCCTTTGGCATTTATACCCAAGCCATCGCTTTTAATCCCTTTAAATGCAACCTTATTGGCCAAGCCAGCAACAAGATTTCCGCCCTCGGGGAAGAATTGAAAATCTTTGTTAATGATTGCATTTTTGAGCTGAAAAGTGCTATTAATAATGTCTTTATCAGTTGTATTTATACTTGTAATCAGTTCGCCTTTTTGTAATTGATATTCTGCTTTTTGATTGGCTGTCATGCTAATAGTTAGGAAACCGTTTGCATCTGTTGTGCCTCTCCCTTTTGCAATAACCGTATAACTTGTAACTACTTGCCAGTTTACATTTCTGTTAGCGTAAGGTTTATTGTTTGCATCTTTAAACTGTACCCTTGCATCAATTTTTTCTTGTTTATCAGTTGATGTGTTTTTATAGCTGATATGTGTCTTTAATTCTTTATCAATAGCTTCGCCAATGTAAAATGTTTTATTAAAATATGCAGGATCATCCGAATTTAGCATCCACATGGTGTAAGCCCTGAAATGATAATTCCCTTGGCTATAATGTTCCATTGATAAAGGAATATTTCCTTCTGCCATACCGCCATTTAACTGTAATTTAAGTGTTTGCATTAAAGAATCGCGTTGATTGATTACATCAACATATACGATTTTACTAATGCCAGAAAGAAAATTCTGATTTTCAGTAACATAAGCCTTAAACCAAATCGTATCTGCAACAGCATAATATGGTTTATCAAAATGAAGGTATATTTTCTCTGCAGGATAATCGGTTAAAACCTTATTTGTTTTACTAATTATAGTATTAATACTAACTGTATCAGTTTGGGCTGAAGCCGTGAAATTTAACGTGGCTAATAATGAAACTAATATTAATAAAAATCTAAAAATCTTCATGAAAAGGAAATTAATTACTAAGGTTGTAAATATATCTAATTATAAATAGAGCGCATAGCTTGTGCTTATCTTTAACATTTTTTTACATAAAAAAGGGGGCCGTATCATAATTTAATTTTATGATACGGCCCCCTTTTTTTTTGCTTTGTATTTTACGTCTTTGTCCCTTGGCTATTTCGGTTTCAGCAATCGATATTTTCTAAAAGATGAAGAAAAGGGCCTTTTTAGGCTACTTTTTTCCTTATGTTATGTGCAATTGCCAATAAACCCCATTCAATAGCTGCTTTTTCCTTACCTCTGAGCATAAAGCGGCGGAACCCGTGGTTCTGCTTAATATTTCCAAAGACTGTCTCCACATCATTGCAGCGTATTTTTCTCCTCATTTTTCCCTCCTCGCTGTTCAAGAGTGAATATGCTTTTGCCTTGAGCCGGTTTAGTTCCATATTTACCTCTATAATCCGGTTACC